>JBBSPS010000006.1:0-42624 GCA_038258655.1 Bacteroidia bacterium | reverse complement strand
TGATATAAGTGAATTCATCTCGCATACAACTCAAAAGCTGACTAATGAAGGGATAAAAAAAACGTGTGGATTTGAATATGTTTTTTCAGAATTAAATTGGACTGTTTAATAAATATAATTGGTATTACAGGTAATAGGTCGAGACACGTACATATATTACACAAACATTAATGACAACTAAAAACATTTTCTTAATAGTATTTTCGGTACTTCTAACTCTGAAAAATCTACCCGTTTTTGGACAGAATTCATAAACCTCTGGAAGCAGAGGGGTACAGTTTTTGTTGAAAATTTATTCGCACTAATAATCGGGTACTACTATCACCATTTATTTACTCAAAAGCTTAAAACGACTTTTTGAGGTGCGACTAAGTATTGTAAATAATGTGAGAAACACAACGACCAAAAAATTAATAAATCACCAATAACCCTACTACCTGTAACAGGTGCTAAGCGAAATGCTGAGGTTTTTGCTAGTTGCAAATGCACCTTTTCAGGGTGCGAAGCGCGAAATATTTGTGCATTTGCGATAAACATTCGTACTTTTAATTCAGTTTTGCCGGTTAAGAAAGTTTGTGCAAGTAAACCCGCACAGCGTGTAGCTGAAAACAGTTATGTTACACTTTACGAATTTTAATAATTCCTATCCAGTCCATCATTTTAATTACAGGAAACGTAGGATCAAACTCATACCATTTTTTCGCGAAGTTGATACTATTAGGGCTTTTATGATGATTGTTCTGGAACAATTCACCCATCATTAAAAAATCTAACGGTAATGAATTTTTACTATGATCGTCATTATCGTAATTGGAATAACCGTATTTATGTCCGCACCAATTAACGATAGCGCCATGTATGGGACCCATAAAAAAATGAATTGGTAACAATAAAAACATCCACCATGAGGTTGCAAACAATACGTAAAATAAAACATACAACAATCCAAAAGAAATCCGGACAATCCAGCTGTCGCTGATCTTATCAAGTGTCTTCCATTCAGGATAACCGCCACGAAAAGCTTTTTCAGGTTCTACTTTATGTTGTACATAGTTCAAATAAATATCTTTTGTTTCCATGGTCATGTGCCATACATCCTTAAAGAAGTGTGGGGAATGAGGATCTTTTTCCGTATCGCTGTAGGCATGATGCATGCGATGCAAGATAGCATACGCGCGAGGATTTAAGAAAGAAGCACCTTGTGTAATAAATGTGAAAAAGTAAAAAAAGCGTTCCCAAAATTTATTCATGGTAAACATCTTGTGTGATGAGTAACGATGTAAAAAAAATGTTTGAGAGAATAATGACAGGAACCAATGTGCAATAAAAAATAAAAGAATAATCATGATCACAAATTTTAATTTAAACAATGTACCCAAAAATACTTCGGAGTGCAAAATTACTCAATTTTATTTTTACAATTTTGCATAATATTCTACACTTGATAATTTATATCTTTACAGTCCTAAACAATATTTTTTAAAATGGATTTAAGTAAGTTAAAAAATCGGTCGGCATATCCTTTTGAAACCATTGCTGTGGCTATTTCTTTTTCACCCCGTTGTCAGCCCGTATTGAGCGAAGCAAAACGTTTGTCGGATGTTGTTGGTTCCGCATTATTGATATTGCATATTGGTGAAAAAACAACTCAGAAAGAAAAGTGGTTGGATGAAATGTTTACTCTTACAGGTATTAATACGAATCATTCACGTATAATTTGGATGGAGGAAGGCGATCCAGTGGATACATTATTGAAATTGTGTAAATTGAACATTGTTGACCTATTAATAATAGGCGCATTGGAAAAGGAAAATTTATTAAAATTTTACCTTGGCTCCATTGCACGCAGTATCAGCCGGAAAGCAAAATGTTCGGTGCTATTGCTTACCAGCCCAAGCATTGAGCCTAAAAGAGTAAAAAAAATAATTGTTAATGGTGTTGAAAACCCGAAAACGGTACATACCATTAATACGGCATTGTATTTAGCCAAACACCTAAAGATCAAAGATGTTACTATTGTTACCGAAATGGAAGTGCCGGGGTTGACAATGGCAATGGCCGAAGATAGTACTGCGCCGCAGGCAAAGGAATTCAAAAAAAACATGGCTGTAGAAATAGAAGATCATTTACATTCGGTAATAGATAAATGTGATGTAGGTGATATTAAGATTACCGAAAAGATGATCAAAGGAAAACCAGGATATGCGATCAGCAAATATGCGAAAGATAAAAAAGCAGATCTGCTTGTGATAAATTCTCCTGACACGCAGTTGAATTTATTCGATAGAATATTTACACATGATATCGAATTTATATTGGCCAACTTACCCTGCAATGTTTTAATTGTTCATTCACGCGTATTACCAATACAATGATAAAGCTGGGGCATAATGAATTAATTGTTCTTTTGATCTCAATTGGTACTATGCTAATTGTGTCAAGAATTTTTTCCGAATTGGGAAAAAAAATCACATTGCCTGTGGTTATGGGTGAATTGATCGTGGGTATAATCCTTGGGCCCACTATATTTGGGATGATATCACCCAATGCATTTAATGAATTATTTCCAAAAACAGGCAATGTCCCTATCGCATTAGATGCTATCGTTAATCTTTCAGTAATTATGCTGCTTTTTGTTGCAGGGATGGAAGTACAATTGTCCCTTGTATTAAAACAAGGTAAGGTAGCAGTTTACACGAGTTTATTTAGTATGGTAATTCCATTTTTTACAGGATTTGCTGTCGCCTGGTTTTTTCCTGAGATATTTTCAATTCCTAATGAACAACATGCAAAACTATTATTTGCACTATTTTTTGGAACAGCACTTTCCATTTCAGCCTTACCTGTGATCGCACGTATTTTAATGGATATGAATTTGATAAAAACGCATATTGGAATGGTAATTATAGCATCGGCAATGTTTAATGACTTAATAGGATGGTTAATTTTTTCATTTGTATTAAGCTTAACAAATCAGGCCGGGACAGATCATTTACATTTAGGATATACGATCACTTACATCATAGGATTTGGCTTATTTATGCTTACAGTTGGTAAAAAAATAATTGATAAAACATTACCTTGGATGCAAACAAAATTATCTTGGCCGGGGGGGGTGCTTTCCATATCATTAGGCATTTGTTTGTTATGTGCCGCATTTACTGAAAAAATTAATCTTCATGCAATTTTAGGTGCATTTATAGCGGGAATTGCTTTTGGTGATAGTGTTCATTTGCGTGAACAAGCCCGTGAAATTATTCATCAGTTTGTTACCAATTTTTTTGCCCCATTATTTTTTGTTTCCATAGGACTAAAAGTAAATTTTATTGAAAATTTTGATCCTCTTATCGTAGCTATTGTATTGGTATTAGCCTATGTTGGTAAAGTATTGGGCGCTACAATAGGTGCGCGTTTAGGCGGAATGAGTAAAAATCATTCACTTGCTGTTGGTTTTGGAATGAATGCACGTGGTGCGATGGAAATTATTTTAGGAACACTTGCATTAAATGCCGGATTAATTTCAAAAACAATATTTGTAGCGTTGGTAATTATGGCATTGGTTACTAGTTTAACAAGCGGCCCTTTGATGAAAAAATTTATAGATTAATTAATATATGCTTGGATTAAAATTGCCTACCGACCCTCGTTGGGTAAATATTGTAGAAACCAATATTGATGAAATTCTTACTGATCATGCATGGTGTGAGCAAAAAGCTGCATCCAATGCGCTTTCATTGATCGTAAATAATCCGAATTACACTGAAATGGTTACGGCATTAATTTTATTAGTAAAAGAAGAGCTGGAACATTTTGAACAAGTACATAATTTAATTAAAGCACGCGGACAAGTTCTTGGCCGTGAACGCAAAGACGATTATGTGAATGAATTGTATAAATTCATGAAAAAAGATGGAAGTCGTACTCAATCGTTGGTGGATCGGTTGCTTTTTTCCGCAATGATAGAAGCCCGTAGCTGCGAGCGTTTTAGGGTGCTTTCGGAAAATATAAAAGATAAGAAATTAGCAAAATTTTATCGTGACCTGATGATCAGTGAAGCAGGACATTACACAACCTTTATTGGGTTTGCACGTCAATATGGTGATGGCATTGATGTGGATAAACGATGGAAAGCGTGGCTTGATCATGAAGGCAAGGTAATTGCGAACTATGGAAAAAAAGAAAGCATTCATGGATAAAATTAAGCGGTTTCAAAAACATAAAATCTATTTTTCTCCTATTCATTGTATATACTTAACTTTATGCGTTAAAATTTTACACAACTTATGAAACATAATTTTATAACGCATCTTTCTTTTCTTTTGTTTTTTGTGATCAATGTATCCAATAGTTATGCTCAGGAAAAACAAAAATTCACAATCAGTGGTTATGTTAAAGATGCTGCAAACGGGGAAACTAGCATTGGTGCTAATGTGTATATAAAAGAATTATTAAAAGGCGGAAGCACCAATCAATATGGCTTTTATTCCATTACAGTTGAAAAAGGAACGTACCATCTGGTTGTATCCTATATTGGGTATACAGATTTTGTAAAAGAAATTATTCTTGATAAAAATATTCGCCTGAACATAGAATTAAAAAACACTACTATTAATGTGAAGGAGGTGGAAGTAAGCTCCGAAAAGACTGATAAGAATGTTTCCAGTACCGCTGTCGGCTCCGTGAAACTGGATATGGAAGAGATCAAAAAAATTCCCGCTTTTTTAGGTGAAGTAGATATTCTGAAAACCATTCAATTATTACCGGGTGTAAAAGCGGCAGGCGATGGCAACACAGGTTTTTATGTACGTGGAGGCGGCCCTGACCAAAATTTAATTTTATTGGATGAAGCGGTTGTATATAACGCGTCACACTTATTTGGATTCTTTTCTGTTTTTAATGGAGATGCCGTGAAAAGCGTTAACCTAATTAAAGGAGGTATGCCCGCTGAGTATGGAGGACGCTTAGCTTCTGTACTCGATATTTCCATGAAGGAAGGGAATAATAAACAATACCATGCTGAAGGCGGCATTGGTCTTATTTCATCTCGCCTGACAGTACAAGGCCCAATAAAAAAAGATACGGGTTCATTTATTATTTCTGTCAGAAGAACCTACATTGATGCACTTGTTAAACCATTTGCTAAATCAGGTTCAACATTAAAAAGTTCGGGATATTATTTTTATGACCTGAATGCGAAAGTAAATTATCGTTTATCAGATAAGGACAGGATATTCGCGAGTGGTTACTTCGGACGTGATGTGATGAATTTTAATGATAAAAGTTCTCAATTCAAATTAAATGTTGCCTGGGGAAACGCGACAGGAGTGGTACGTTGGAACCATCTGTTCAACGATAAATTATTTATGAACGTATCCGCTATTTTCAGCGATTACAAATTTTCATTCGGCGCCGAGCAAAGTGGTTTTGAATTCAAATTATTTTCCGGTATTCGTGATTGGAATGGAAAAGTTGATTTTAGCTATTTTCCAACGATCCGTCATCAAATAAAATTCGGCGCTAATTATGTGTTCCATACATTCACTCCTTCAAGTGTTTCCGCAAAACAAGGAGAAACGCAATTTGATTTCGGAAAAATAAAAAGAGACAAAGCCCATGAAGCAGCTGTTTATCTTTCGGATGATTTTGATGTAACCGATAAACTCAGGATACATGCAGGTTTGCGATATTCCTACTTTATGCAGATCGGCCCTTTCGACCGTTATTTAAAAGACCCGATCACCGGACAAACAACTTCTATTATTCATTATACTTCCAACCAAAAAGTAAAAGATTATGGAGGCTTGGAACCTCGTTTAACAGCGCGTTATTCGCTCAATTCAAAATCATCCATCAAAGCGTCCTATACATATAATTTACAATACCTGCATCTCGCATCGCTTTCGGCAGTTACACTTCCTACTGATACATGGGTGCCTTGTTCAGAGCTGGTGAAACCTCAAAGAGGCACACAATATTCATTGGGTTATTTTAGGAATTTCAAAGAAAATGTATATGAAACTTCTGTTGAAATTTATTATAAAGAGTTGAAAAATCAAATTGAATATAAAGATGGCTCCTTGCCTGCAGCAGCTGTGAATGACAATGCCGACAATCAATTTACGTATGGAAAAGGACAAGCATACGGGGCTGAATTTTTTGTAAAAAAACGATTAGGAAAATTTAATGGATGGGTTGGATATACATTATCATATACTAAACGTACGTTTCCGGACCTTAATAACGGACAAACATTTTACGCGAAATATGACAGGCGACATGATGTTTCTATTGTATTGAGTTATGACCTGAATAAAAAATGGACGTTCTCCACAGTCTGGGTTTACGGCACAGGTAATGCCATTACCATACCCGTCGCCTATTATTTTGTTGACGGAAATTTTGTTACTCAATATGGTGATAGGAATGCGTTCCGTATGCCGGCCTATCACCGCTTGGATATTTCAGCGACATTAACTCCTGATAGAAAAAAACATCTTGACCGTAAAATGGAACGTTTAACCAAGCGATATGAGCGGCAAGGGAAAGACGTGTCTAAAATTGTTGTTCCAAAAAAATGGGCGAAAAACTATGAGTCGAGCTGGAGCTTCAGTGTTTTCAATGTTTATAATCGTCATAATCCATACATTGTTTATTTCTCCAGTACAGGAAGTTTAGCGACAGGTGATTACCGAGCAAAAGCGAAACAAGTTTATTTGTTTCCAATATTGCCTTCTGTAACATGGAATTTTAAATTTTAGAAAAAGTATTAAGTACAAAGTATCAAGATAAAAAACATGCAAAAAATAATTTTATTATTTATTATACCGCTTACAATGCTAGTAGGTTGTACAGAGGATGTCAACCTCAGTGTTGTTGGCAGTGAAAGAAAAATAGTGATCGAAGGCAGAATAGAAAACGGTAAAGTTGCCGAAGTAATTGTTACACGCAATAGCCCTTTGTCTGAAAAAGTGGATTATAGCAAAATTTTAGTTACTGACGCGAAAGTGTTTGTATCTGATGGAACTATTACAGAACCATTGGCATTTGTAATTGATTCCGCTGCATCCATTCCATTTATTTACAAAGGTGCTACGATCATTGGCATTCCCGGGCAAACATATTATTTAACAGTTGTTGCCGATGGCAAAACATTTACCGCTATAACTACTATTCCTGCTCCTATTAAATTAGATTCTGTTTGGTGGAAAGCGGATCCTCCGCAAGATACGTTGGGATTTGCATGGGCGCATTTATCTGATCCTGCCGGAGTTGGCAATGCATATAAATGGTATGCAAAACGACCGACAAAGGACAGGCGCTTTATCGCTCCCTTCAGTTCTACATTTGATGATAAATTTATTGACGGAAAAAGTTTTGACTTCGCATACAATCGTGGCACCGATCCTACTGTTGATCCTAACATTACAAAAAAAGAACCTGAAAACGAACGGGGTTATTTTAAAAAGACTGATACCATTTATATAAAATTTTGCGCCATTGATAACAGTTCTGCTAAATTTTATACAGCGTATGAAACAGCTTTACAAAGCAATGGAAATCCTTTTGCATCCCCAACAACAATTATTAGTAACATTAAAGGCGGCGGGTTAGGAATATGGGCAGGCTTTGGCGTTACGTATGATACAATTATGCCTACAAAATAATAATGATATTATTGGAGAGGTGTCATTTAGAGCGAAGTCGAGAAAGTGAGAAGGGTAACTATAATTAATTAACTATTTTTTATCAATAGTTTGCGTACGTTTCTCCACTCCGAACTGACTGTACACATGGCAAAGAAGATTAAAAGCTTTTATTGAAACTTCGATTTCAGATTTTTCATAAATTTAGTAGCATATACAAAATCACACACTTCTGCATTATCGGTTTTTAAGATCTCTTCTTTGCTCCCTTGCCACCAGTTTTGGCCATTATGAATAAACATAATGTGTTCGCCAATTTCAATTACCGAATTCATATCATGCGTAATTACTATTGTAGTAATATTGTATTCTTCAGTAATCTCTTCAATTAAATTATCAATTACAATAGATGTTTTAGGATCAAGGCCTGAATTAGGTTCATCACAAAATAAATATTTTGGCTGAACAGAAATAGCGCGAGCGATGGCCACTCGCTTTTTCATGCCTCCACTTATTTCGGAAGGATGTAAGTTATTTACATTTTCAAGATTTACACGTTGTAAACAAAAATTAGCGCGGTCGCGTTTTTCACTTTCATTCATATCAGTAAACATGGAAAGAGGAAACACTACATTTTCTTCCACCGTCTTCGAATCGAATAATGCACCTCCCTGAAATAACATTCCTATTTCTTTTCGGATTTCTTTTTTCGCTTTGAACTCCAAATTATGAAAATTGCGGCCGTTAAATAAAACTTCTCCGCTATCAATATCATTTAACCCGATCATACATCTTAGCAAAGTAGTTTTCCCTGATCCGCTTCCTCCGATTATCATATTCGTTTTCCCTTCTTCGAAACGAAATGAAATATCATTGAGAACTTTCCTATCTCCAAATGATTTTGATATATTTTTTATTTCGATCAAAACAACAAAAGTTTTGTTAATATTAAATCGAATGTAAGTATGAGAACGCTACTATATACAACTCCTTTGGTACTGGAGCGGCCTACTTCTAATGCTCCTCCGCGGGTGTAATATCCATGATAGGCAGGTACTGATGCTATGATGAAAGCGAAAGCTGCTGATTTGATAAGCGCATAAACCACGTTGTATGGAATAAATTGATACGTGATACCATAAATGTATTTATAATCACTAATTATTCCCGTATATACTCCAAATATATATCCGCCTAATACACCTAAGAACATAGAAAAAATAATAAGTATAGGATTAAAAAGAACACACGCAATTATTTTAGGCAGTACCAAATAACCGGCGGAATTAATACCCATAATTTCCAATGCATCAACTTGCTCAGTAACACGCATTGTACCAATTTCAGATGCAATACTCGAACCTATTTTACCCGCTAAAATTAAACTCACAATAGTGGGGGAAAATTCCAGGATCAATGAATCACGTACAGTAACGCCAACTGCATATGCGGGGGTTATTGGGTTTGTGAAATTAAATGCGGATTGAATAGTGATAACAGCCCCCAAAAATGTGGAAATAATGGCGACAATACCCAATGAACCAACACCCAAAATATTTATTTCTTCAAAAATGCGGTTTCTAAATATAGAAAATTTTTCAGGTTTACTGAACACTCGTTTCATGAGTATAAAATAACGACCGATATTTAAAAAAAATAGATTCATTAGAATGAGGCGAATTTTCCCTAAAAATAACAATAATTGATAACAAATAAGGCGTTTTGTTTTTTCTATCTTTGTATTGATATGCTATTGATCATAAAAAAACAATTTTATCGTTTTATTAAGCTCATTGCTATACTATTTGTTATTGCTGTGTTCTCAAGTTGCGCGACTCATAAAAAGCAAAAGTGTGCCGATTGTCCCAAATGGACTAAAAATACCTCACTCCAAAGGAGAGGGGGGCTTTGGGAAGTACTAAATAATTTTTCAACCTAATTTACAACTTATAACTCACAACAAAATACCCTATTTTAGGTATTGGTTTCATTTCGGGTTAGCTTAAATAAGCCGTATTATTGTAAAGTTAAATATGAAAATACCCTTGAAAAATTTATCACAACTAAAAATAGGTCAAAGTGCTATAATAGATTCCTTTACGGATAAAAAAATGGCTCTAAAACTTCTTGAAATGGGCTGTACTCCGGGCGAAGTTGTAAAACTCAATCGTATAGCCCCTATGGGCGACCCCATCGCTATTAGTGTTTCAGGGTATTTGTTAAGCCTGCGCAAAGCGGAAGCATCAACTATACTTGTGTCGCTATTGGTTGCCAATAGTTTATAATATTTGCGGGTGGAACCAAGTCAATCATTTATAGATTTTTCTGAACGATCATTTATAAAAGTCGCGCTTGTTGGTAATCCCAATAGCGGAAAATCCACATTATTCAATGCTTTTACCGGGTTAAATCAAAAAACAGGAAATTTTCCGGGAGTTACCGTTGATAAAAAAACAGGCATTGCCAAGCTCTCCTCCTCTGTAACAGCTGTATTTGTTGACTTACCGGGGACTTACAGTTTATATCCAAAATCCATTGACGAGCGTGTCGCTTTTGATGTATTATGCAACACCAATAACGAAGACCATCCCGATGTTACCATAGTAGTTGCTGATGCGAGTAATTTAAAACGAAATTTATTTATTGTTTCTCAGATCATTGACCTGAAAATACCGGTGATACTTGCCTTGAATATGATGGATATGGTGGAGAAAGAAGGTGATGTAATCGATACTGTAAGGCTCTCGGAGAAACTGGGAGTGAAAGTTGTGGGTATCAGTGCACGTAACAAAGAAGGGATAGAAGCCTTGAAACAAGCATTGATAGAACCTTTACGAGTTCCGCAATATGATTTCATCGATGTAAAAGAAATAGCTCCAGACTTAATTGATAAAGTTAATGCTGTTGTAAAAGTAAAAAGTGATTTTGAAGCATTTCAGATCATTAATAATTTTTCCGAGATCACTTATTTCGATAAAGAAACAGAAGAAAAAATAGCGACTATTTTATCTGCTTCCACAATTGATCATAACAAGCTACAATCGGAGGAAACAATGGAGCGATACCATGTTATAAATCGTATCGTTAAAGAATGTTTTACGTCCAAATCAGCGGTTCAAACAAAATCCTTTACCCATAAATTGGACAGTGTTTTAACACATCGCATTTGGGGTTATGTTATTTTTCTGATCATTCTTTTTTTTATTTTTCAAACCATTTTTTTTCTCGCGGCTTATCCGATGGAATGGATTGAAAATCTTTTTATGCTTCTCTCCAGTTTTGCTGCCAATACACTTCCGCAAGGGGAACTCAGTAATTTATTTGTGAATGGAATTTTAGCCGGCTTAAGTGGAGTGGTAGTGTTCGTTCCTCAGATAGCGCTGCTTTTCGCGTTCATTTCCATATTGGAAGATACCGGTTATATGGCACGTGTAAGTTTTATTATGGATAAACTCATGCGGAAGTTTGGCTTGAACGGACGCTCAGTGATCCCCCTGGTAAGTGGTGTTGCCTGCGCTGTTCCAGCCATCATGAGTGCGCGCACCATCAGCAATTGGAAGGAACGTATGATCACCATTATGGTAACTCCACTTATGAGTTGCTCCGCACGCTTACCTGTTTATACGTTACTTATTTCATTGGTAGTTCCGCATGATAGAATATTGGGCTTTTTTAATTACCAGGGAATAATTTTAATGAGTATGTACTTGATCGGTTTTATTGCCGCACTTTCCGCTGCATGGGTGTTCAAACTTATTTTAAAAGCGCGCGAAAAAAGTTATTTTATTATGGAGTTGCCTATCTATCGCACACCGCAATGGCGAACTGTTGGATTAACAATTTATGATAAAGTAAAAGTTTTTTTATGGGAGGCCGGAAAAGTGATTGTAGCCATTTCTGTGATACTTTGGTTTTTATCAACACATGCACCCGGTGATAGATTTGCTCGTATAGAAAAAAAATACACTACTTCTGAAATACCTGAAGGCGAGAAGGAATCAAAAATAGAATCCGAAAAACTGGAAGCATCATACGCCGGAATACTTGGTAAATCAATAGAACCCGCTATCGCGCCATTGGGCTTCGATTGGAAAATAGGAATTTCATTGGTCACTTCCTTTGCCGCGCGGGAAGTTTTTGTGGGAACTATGGCTACTATTTACAGTGCGGGAAATAAAGACAATACACAAACCATTCGTGATAAAATGCGTGCGGAGGTGAACCCTAAAACAGGGTTACCACAGTTTTCCATAGCGGTAGGTTTTTCATTAATGCTGTTTTATGCTTTCGCAATGCAATGTATGAGTACACTTGCTGTAGTTTACCGCGAAACAAAAAATTGGAAATGGCCAGTACTTCAATTTCTTTTTATGGGGATGTTGGCATATATCTCCAGTTTAATTGTTTACCAAATGTTAAAATAATTTGCTCATTAGTTCAGTGGTTCATTAGTATTTTTGCGTTGCACTAATCCCCCAATTAACTAATGAACACGTGAACCAACTCGAACGCAACCAATCCATTCTTCATAAATACATTCCTGAAAAGGCCGTTCCTGCTATTTCAGAATGGATATACCAATTTGATTTTAAATTAAAAATTAAAAAAAGCCGTTCTACTAAATATGGAGATTATCGTCCACCCGTAAAAGGGGAGAATCATCAGATCACCATTAATTACGATATGAATAAGTATGCATTTTTAATCACACTTATTCATGAAATTGCTCATCTATCCAACTGGAACAAGCATCAGAACACGGTAAAACCACATGGCGAAGAATGGAAACTGCATTATAAAATGTTGATGCAGCAATTTTTAATTCCTGAAATTTTTCCTCTTGATGTAATAACAGCATTGCGCAAATACATGAATAACCCGGCAGCATCAAGCTGTTCTGATCTGAATTTACTGCGTATTTTAAAAAAATATGATGAACGGCAACATACAGTTTTGCTGGAAGATTTGACGACGGGAACCACCTTTTCCTATAATGATAGTCGTTACTTTATTAAAGGCGAACAGGTTCGCAAACGCTTTAAATGCAAGGAAGTTAAAACCAGTAGAATGTATTTATTCAACCCGCTTACAGAGGTATTGCCGATTAATTACTTGGACTAAATTAACCTAATCATATATTTAGCCTCATTGCGAGCGAATCAATCTCATATTATAGCTGCAATGAGGGCTTCGGTGAAAAACCTAACAACGCACTTTTTTATAATTTCAATATATATTTCCGGATACTTAACCAATAATTAATCAACAAACCAGCAGAAACTACTTGGTTTTTCTTAAATTTGTTACTCTTGAAAAACAAGTAGATTAATTACAATTAAATTTTTAAAAAATGCGCACAACCTTACTCGAAAAAAACATGGATTTGAAAGTATCAAAACTTGCAGAAAACATTGTCGGATCAGAGATCATTAAATTAGCTGCCGAAGTAAATGAAAAAATTAAAAAAGGTGAAAAAGTTTATAACCTTACCATTGGTGACTTTAATCCCAAGGTATTCCCAATCCCTGCTGAATTTAAGAAGGCGATCATTGCTGCTTACGAAGATGATCAAACCAATTATCCTGCGGCTGATGGCATGTTAGAACTGCGACAAGCTGTTTCAAAATTATTAAAAGAGCGCGGGGAGTTAGATTATAAAACAGATGAAATTGTAATAGCAGGAGGTGCACGCCCTGTTATCTATGCAATATTTAAAGCATTGGTTGATCCGGCTGATACTGTTGTGTTTCCTGTACCATCATGGAATAATAATCACTATACTTATTTGAACAATGCACAACAAGTGATCATTGAAACATTGCCTGAAAATAAATTTATGCCAACTGCCGCTGATTTAAAACCATACATCAGTACGGCAAGTATGATCGCTTTGTGCTCCCCATTAAATCCCACTGGTACTACTTTCCGTAAAAAAGACTTGGAGGAGATCTGTGATATGATCCTTGCTGAAAATGTAAAACGCAATGCAGAAAATAAAAAACCTTTGTACCTGATGTATGATCAAATTTATTGGGCGCTTACATTCGGTGAAACAAAACATTACAATCCGGTAACACTTCGCCCCGAAATGAAGAACTATACTGTTTATGTAGATGGTATTTCAAAATCACTGGCATCAACTGGTATACGTGTTGGTTGGGCAATGGGCCCGAAAAAAGTAATTGAAAAAATGAAATCCATTTTAACACACGTAGGCGCATGGGCTCCAAAAGCAGAGCAAATGGCAAGTGCAGTATATTTGAATGATTTAGAGAACTATGATAAATTTATTGTAGATATAAAATCAAAGATCAATGATCGTTTGGTAGGTTTTTATAAAGGATTTCAAAGCTTGAAAGCAGAAGGCTTTAAAGTGGATGCCATTACTCCGGAAGCTGCAATATATTTAACAGTTCAGTTTTCATTACACGGACAAAAAACTGCTGATGGTACAGTTTTAAAAACAACACAGGATGTTACTAAATATATTTTGGACGTAGCACAAGTTGCTATCGTTCCATTTTATGCGTTTGGAGCATCTCTTGATTCAAACTGGTATCGCTTATCTGTGGGTACTTGTAAATTAGAAGATGTAACCGGTGTGATTGAGAATTTAAGAAAAGCACTTAAAAAATTATCTTAGAGAGGTTAACGAATAACGAATTTTACGAATAGTGAATTATTAACTCTTTGTCATCGCTGGATAAATATATAGTATGGAGAAAAATAACAATAATAATTACTGTGTAATAATGGCAGGCGGTGTTGGTAGCCGCTTTTGGCCGATGAGCAGAACAGCACATCCAAAACAATTCATTGATATTTTAGGGACGGGTTACACCTTGCTTCAACAAACTTATAAGCGTTTTTTGAGACTTTGTCCGAAAGAAAATATTTACATCGTTACCAATGATGCATACGTTGAATTAGTGCAAGAACAACTGAAAGGGATTGATCCAAAAAAAATTTTAAGTGAACCTGCTCGAAAGAATACAGCACCTTGTGTTGCTTACGCCTGTTATAAAATAGCGCAGCTAAATCCGGATGCCTTAACGGTTATTGCTCCTTCCGATCATTTAATTACCAAAGAAGACACATTTGTTAAAGCAATAAAATCCTGTTTTAAAAAAGCTGAATCCGAAGATTGTTTGGTAACCTTGGGAATTCGTCCCAGCCGACCTGATACAGGTTACGGCTATATTCAATTTGTGGCACCGGATGTAGAAGAATCAGACGAACGAATTAAAAAAGTAAAAACATTTACTGAAAAACCTGATCTGGAAATGGCCAAATTCTTTTTGAGTAGTGGCGATTTTCTTTGGAACTCAGGTATTTTTATTTGGAGTGTAAAAAGCATTATCAAAGCATTTGAAGAGCATTCTCCTGAGCTGGACGCTATTTTCAGAGAAGGAAAAAATGTGTACAATACCCCTAAAGAAGCTGATTTTATTACAAAAGCATACAGTAATTGTAAAAATATTTCCATCGATTACGCGATTATGGAAAAAGCGGACAATGTTTATGTTCGTGCTTCCGCTATTGGCTGGAGTGATCTGGGAACATGGGGTTCGCTTTATGATCATGTTAAACAGGACGAAAATAAAAATGCTATTGTTGGTAAAAATGTAATGATATATAATTCTCAAAATTGTATTGTAAATGTCCCGCAAGATAAATTAGTGATATTGCAAGGTTTGGAAGATTATATTGTGGTGGAGGCTGGTGGCATTTTATTGATTTGTAAAAAAGAAGATGAACAACAGATTCGCACATTTGTGAATGATGTGAAGCTCGGCAAAGGAGAGAAGTTTGTGTAGAGCGAATATTATTCCTTGATCATTCTCACTTCTGTTCTCCTATTTTTTTGTTTCCCTGCATCAGTAGTGTTATCCCCTATAGGTTGTGTATCACCATACCCTTTGGCAACAATACGATCAGCTGTAACGCCTTTTTTTATAAGATAATTTCGTACGGCATTCGCTCTGTCCTCCGAAAGTTTTTGATTAACATCTTTGTTGCCCACATTATCAGTATGTCCAGCAATTTCAATCACCAACGTTTTTTTGAGTTGCATGTATTCGCTCAATTCATTTAGTTCTTTTGATGATTCGGGTTTAAGTGTTGATTTACCGGAATCAAAAAAAACATTATCAAGCGTATAAACTTTCGGTGGCTCAATAGTTAGTTTATAATCAAAATGTATCATTCCTTCTGTTGACGGGATATCTATGGTATTGTAATTTTTATTTGCACTGAATGTTTTGTATTGCACATTATACTTATCTCCTTTTGGAATTAACAATTGAAATTTTCCATCAGCCTTAGTAATACCTTTGTAAGATTTCTTGGTTTTTGCTCCAACAAAAGTTACGGTTTCTCCTTCTAATGGTTTCTCCTTATTATTTACAACCGATACCGTTAATAGTGCTTGTGTTTCCGTAGGCTCCAATTTTTGTGCATACGAATGGAATGCTCCTACAACAAACAGAGAAAGAATAATTTTTTTTGAGACCATGATGGTTTTTTTATTCATAATGCATTAATCTTTCTAAAGATACAACAAAAGAAAAATAATAATTTATTTAACGGGGTAATTTGTATTTAAATTCTTTGCTAAACAATATCCCATACTAAAACACGCTTGTAATAAATAGCCTCCCGTTGGCGCATCCCAGTCAAGCATTTCACCAATTACATACGTAGCCGCCATTTTTTTAAATTGAAAATGTTCATCAATCTCATTTAATGAAATCCCCCCTACAGTAGATATAGCTTCATCAATAGGTGCTGTAGAAGTAATAGTAAGCGGAAGATTTTTTATTTTATTGGAAAGTACTTCTATGTTAGTGAATTCATCTTTGCTTAAAATACTTTTTAATAATGTCAGTTGAACCTTGTTGAGGCTTAATTCGTCCGTTAACTGTTTGCTTAATGATTTGTTCCCTTTATTGACAATTTTGTTTTTTATTTCATAAACAGTCAGCTGAGGTTTTAGATCTAAATAAAGGATCGCAGTTTTTTGTTTATTTAATTGTTCTCTGATAGAGGGGCTTAGTGCATAAATAGCTCCGCCTTCCAAACCGAATTTCGTAATGACTACTTCGCCTTTCTTTTCTTTGTCGCCACATTTCAGAGAAATATTTTTTAATGATTCGCCTTCTGCAATTGTAATAAATTCTTTATCCCATTTTATTCCACAAGCGCAATTGGATGCTTGAAATGGTACGATGTCAATTCCTTTTTCTCTAAAAAGTTTTATCCACGAACCATCTGAACCCGTTACTTTCCAGCTTGCACCGCCGAGCGCAAAAACAGTAATATCTGCTTTTACATTTTTTGTTTGAGTGTTTGCTTCAAAAACAAGTTCATGATTACTCCAACCTTTCCAAGTATGTTGTGTTTTTATAGAAACATTTTTTTTCTTCAATACATTTAAAATTACATTAAGCACATCGATTGGTTTTACGCCATTAACAGGAAACACACGTTTACTACTACCTATAATGGTTTCAATACCAATGTATGAAAGCCAGTTTCGCAGATCATTATTTGTAAAAGAAGAAATAATCGGTTCAAAAAAAGAAGCGGGAGTATAACGTGAAATAAATTGTTCTGTTTCTTCAGAATGTGTGAGATTAAAACCACCGTCACCTGCAACTAAAAATTTTCTACCAAGTGCCGCATTGCGTTCGTAAATAGTAACATCAAATTTTTGTTCATCCAGTTGAGCTGCCAGCATAATCGCTGCAGGGCCACCACCAATTATTGCGATTGAGCTTTTCATTGTCATATTTTTACTCTCCTTTGTAGAAGGGTAGAGTGAGGTGTTATTCGCGTGCTACCTCTCCCTTTCATCCCTTCTCCAAAAGGAGTTGGTGTACGATGATATTTTACTCTTCACTATTTTCATTTAAATAAGAAGCTTCTTCTGTTTTCACAGAAGTAGAAACTAAATTATTGATCGTAGTTATTTCGTCATCGGTTAAATAACGCCACTTGCCAGATTCAATCCCAACCAATGTAATATTCATGATGCGTATCCTCTTAAGTTTTGTTACATTATATTCCAGCACTTCACACATTCTCCTGATCTGTCGGTTTAATCCTTGTGTTAAAATTATTTTAAATTTATTTTTATCCATTTGTTGAACAAAACATTTTTGAGTAATGGTTTTTAAAATAGAAATTCCATTTCCCATTTTTTTTATAAAATCTGTTGTGATTGGTTTATCAACTGTAACAATGTATTCCTTTTCATGATTATTTCCGGCGCGTAAAATTTTATTTACAATATCTCCATCATTGGTTAAAAAAATTAATCCTTCGGAAGGCTTGTCTAGTCTACCAATAGGGAATATGCGTTTTTGATGATTTATAAAATCAATAATATTGTCTTTGTCTTTTAAGTCGGTAGTACAGGTAATTCCAATGGGTTTATTAAAGGCGATATAAATTAAAACTTCTTTTGATTTTAAAAGTTTACCATCAATTTTAATTTCATCACAGGGATTTACTTTAGTTCCCATTTCCGGTCTTGCACCATTAATAGTTACTCTTCCTTGCTCGATCAATTTATCAGCTTCTCTCCGAGAACAAAACCCTGTTTCACTGATAAATTTATTTATGCGTGTTTGCATTTTGATTTACATTATACCGAGTGGGAATAATACGTAGAATTAAAAATCAGCGATAGCATCTCCGATCAATTTCCCTTCGATCAAAAAACCATCATGCCCGTAAAGTGACTCGATCTCTACAAATTTTGAATTAGGAATGTATTTTGCCATGAATTTTTGTTCAGCCACAGGGCAAATTATATCACCGGAGATCCCGATAATTAAGGTTTTTGTTTGTATGCTTTTTAAAACATCTTCTACTTTTCCGCGGTTACGAGCAATATTATGACTGTCCATTGACTTAGTCAAAAGCCAATAGCTGTATACATTAAAACGCTTCACCAATTTTTCACCTTGGTAATGAATATAAGAGCTGGCTTTAAAGTTATCCAGCTTATGATCATGATCGGTTTGCATTTTCACATAGGCTTCATAATTCCTATAGGTAAGCATTCCAATAGCCCTTGCTGTTTTTAAGCCTTGTGCGCCTGCATCTGGCCTTAGTTCGTTCCAGGTTTTATCTGTTTCTATTGCAAGCCGTTGAGCGGTATGAATAGCAATTCCCCAAGCAGATTCCTGCGGGCTGGTTGTTAGCAATATCATTTTATCAAACACTTGCGGTTCTTGTAAAACCCATTCCAGCGCCTGATATCCGCCCATAGAGCCGCTAATGATACTGTTAATTTTTTCAATGCCCAACTGCTTGCGTAAAATAATATGTGCATGCACTATATCACGAATGGTTATTTGCGGAAAAGTACTGTAATAGGGCTTTTTTGTTTCGGGATTAATGCTCAGTGGCCCGGATGAACCATAACAAGAACCAATAATATTGGCACAAACAATAAAATGTTTTTTAAGATCGTATGTTTTGCCTTCGCCACAAATTATATTCCACCAATCCATTACATCAGAGTTAGCAGTAAGCGCATGACAGAACCAGATCACATTGTTTTTGTCGGAATTAAGCGTTCCATACGTGTGATAGGCAATCTCCAGTTGAGGAAGAGAGCCTCCTGATTCCAGCGGAAAAGGGTGTTTATATATAAAAGAATGGTTGTTCATAGACCTCACCCCAGCCCCTCTCCTTTAGTAGGGGGGAGAAGTTTCACAAAACTAAGCAAAATTTAGACTAAATATGTACCTTTGAAATGCTTAAAAAAAACTATGCGTATAGAATTAAAACGATTAGATGATGCATTTCACTTTGAAGCGAAAAGTGAAACAGGGGGTATTGCCCAAATGGATGCAGGTGAAAATATTGGCGGACATAATAAGGGTGTGCGCCCGATGCAAATGTTGTTAATGGGTTTAGGAGGGTGTAGTGCTATTGATATTGTGCTTATTTTGAAAAAGCAAAAACAAATAATTGAAGATTTTCAAATTAGTATTGATGGTGAAAGGGAAGAAGGAGTGGAGCCATCATTATGGAAAACAATAACCATCCATTTTAAATTTAAAGGACAAATTGATAAAGATAAAGCGGCACGTGCTGTTAAATTATCCATAGAGAAATATTGTTCTGTTTCTAAAACATTGGAAATAGCGGGAGCAAAAATAAGCTATAAAGTAAGTGTGAATGACTAAACCTCATCCTAACCCGCTCCTTGTGAAAGGAGAGGAGTAATAGAAGTGTCAATGAAAAAATTTGAAACAAACGCGATCCGAACACAGGCTGAACGTACCGATAATAGGGAGCATTCGGTGCCGATGTATTTAACATCCAGTTTTATGTTTGATAATGCCGAGCAAATGCGTGCGATGTTTGCCGATGAACTGGAAGGAAATATTTACAGTCGTTTTACAAATCCAAATACTACAGAATTTGTAGATAAGATGTGTTTATTGGAAGGGGCCGAAGCAGGTTATGCCACTGCTTCCGGTATGGCAGCTGTATTTGCCAGCTTTATGGCACTTCTAAAAAATGGGGATCATATTTTATCGGCGAGTTCTATTTTTGGTTCAACACATATATTGCTTACTAAATTTTTACCCCGTTGGGGAATCACTTTTACGTATGCTGATGCAAATAAACCTGAAACTTGGGAAGCGTTAATTCAGAAGAATACAAAAATGATCTTCGTGGAAACACCTTCTAATCCGGGGTTGGATATTATTGACCTGGAATGGTTAGGGAATTTGGCAAATAAACACAACATTATTTTAAATGTAGATAATTGTTTTGCGACTCCATTTATTCAACGTCCGATTGAATTTGGTGCGCACTTGGTTACACACTCCGCTACGAAATACATTGACGGGCAAGGACGTGTGTTGGGCGGAGTGGTAGTTGGTAAAAAAGAATTGATAAAAGAAATTTACCAATTTTGCCGAAGTACTGGGCCTTCTCTTTCACCATTCAACGCATGGACACTTTCAAAAAGCCTTGAAACATTAGCTATTCGTATGGAACGTCATTCGCAGAATGCACAGAAATTGGCAGGTTTATTAGAGAATCATCCAGAAGTAGAAAAAGTGCGTTATCCTTTTTTATTATCACATCCTCAATTTCAGATCGCGAAAAAACAAATGAGTTTGGGTGGTGGAGTAGTTGCATTCAATATAAAAGGAGGATTGGCACGGGGTAAAAAATTCCTTGACGCTTTACAATTATGCTCGCTTACCGCTAATTTAGGCGATTCGCGTACTATTGCTACACACCCGGCATCGACAACACATGCTAAACTTTCTGAGCAAGAACGTGCGGCTATTGGCATAACAGCAGGGCTTGTTCGCATTTCGGTCGGCCTTGAAAATATCATTGATATTGTTTCGGATATTGAACAAGCACTGATGAAATCAAAATAATTCTTTTTCAAATGTGTGAATTATATAATTTATTTGAGAAGTTGTGTAAATTTCTGTCTGAGAATACCAATAGATTTGCATATTTCGGTCAAACATGCTAAGATCCAAAATTATTCGAATTGTCTGCTACTTCATTTTGTTTATCGTTATACCTTTTTTAATCATTGCGATATCTCTAAATGTGTATGTCAATAAACGAGTAATTGAAAATATTAAAGAGCGAGTGTCTGAGTCTACGCATAATGAATATGCATTATCACTTGATGGTTTAACTATTAACTTATTGACCCGTACCATCTCTATCAATGATATAATAATTGCTCCTTCCCAGAGAAATATAGTACATCCAAAAGCAACATATGTTTTTAAAGCAAAAGGTTTAAAAATTGTAAATTTTTCAATTCTATCTTATTTAAAAGAGCATGATCTTTTGATTGATCGGCTAGAGTTTGAGGAACCCCAGATCTCTATATTTCAAGGCTCTGGACGATTACCAAAAAAGAATACTGAGGCAGAGAATTTTTCTTTATATGATATTTTTTCAAAGACGTTGAATTCCATTTCAATTATGCATATTGAAATAGTTAATTCCCAATTCAATATTTACAAAAACGGAATAGATACAACATCCGTTTTTTCTACGAATGATAATAGCATATCCATTAAAAATTTTAATGTGAATTCTGAAACGGATAAAATGAATCGGTTATTTGTAGCAGAAAAATTCGAAATAGCAATGAATAAATTCTCCTACCACCTTGGGAATGGTTTATACACTTTGCATGGAAGGGGGTTGCATTCATCTTATATTGATTCTACATTAATAGTGGATTCATTACAATTAGTTCCAAATTTCAGTAAGAAAGAATTTGCTGATGAAGCTGGCCGTCAAATAAGCAGGGTAAAAATAATCTCTTCAAAACTCATCTGTCGGAAAATGGATGTTAAATTATTTTTTGAATATAACTGGCTTGTTATTCATAAAGTAAATATCGAAGGATGCGCTATCGATGTTTTCCGCGATAATACCTTACCATTAAAACATATTGTACGTCCATCCCTTCAGGCAATTTTAAAAAATCTTCCTTTTTTTGTAGCAGTTGATACTATTGAAATGAAAAATGGTGAGGCTGTTTATCAACAGTTAAATCCAGGAGATGTTTCATCAGGTAAAATAACACTAAATAAAATAAATGGAACTATTACCGGAGTACAAAATGATACCACAGCATACACTGAAGAGAGCAGCATTAAGGCAAGTGTAAGTGCCTATCTTTTGAACCAAGGGAAATTTAGCAGTACATATAGATTCCCTTTGAAGGCTAGAGAAGAATTTTTTTATTGCTCAGGTAGTTTGAGCTCAATGTCAATGTTATATTTTAATACAATGATCAATCCTTCAAAAAAAATAACTATAAAAAGTGGTCATATTGACTCTGTAAGTTTTTCATTTGTAGCACATGAAAATTTTTCTAATGGAACAATGAAATTTATGTATCATGATCTTAATGTAGATCTGACGAGTAAAGATGGAGAGAATGGACTAAAAGAAAAAGTAAAAACATTCCTTGCGAATAAATTAGTGATCAGGGATAGTAATCCCGGAAAAGACGGCGTTGTTCGTATATCAAATATTCATGCGGAACATAACCCCTATAGATTCTTTACATATTATTCAATGCAATCGATACTAAGCGGTATTACGCCGGCAATTAAAGATGAGAAGAATGCAAGATTGTTACAAAAGAAAAAATAATTAAAATCTGATACCGATAAACAATACATCATCCACTTGATCGTGTCCTTCTTTCCAACGATTAAAATATCTGTCAACAATCATAGCTTGTTTATCAATAGGTAATGTTTGTATTTGTTCCAATAAGGCTTTCATGTTAGCCATTTTTATCTTTTTTCCGTAGGCTCCACCGAACTGATCCGGATAACCATCAGTAAACATATATAGCACGTCACCTTTTTTAAATTGGAGATCCCATGTTTTATTTTCTTGAGTATCAGTTGTTTCTCTTTTGATCACTTGGATCTCATTGTTTATAGAAACAAAAACTGAACGTTTGGTAGAGCCCAGCTTAACAAAAAGTGTTTCAATATCAATTTCACAAAGGATGATATCTACACTGTCATATGTGTGTTCAAGCTCATCATCATGCTGCTGAAGCAATATTTTTATTTCTTCATCTAATTTTCCAAGCGCCTGGGCTGGAGATTTAATATTCGGCCTCGAAAAAATATCTTTCAGTAAAGTACCACCGATTATACTCATGAATGCCCCTGGAACACCATGTCCTGTGGCATCAGCACAAGCAATAATAAGTCTGTTTTTATATTGTTGGAACCAATAAAAGTCGCCACTTACAATATCACGGGGCTGAAAAAATATAAATGATTGCGGAAATATTTTTTTTAATTTTCCGACATCAGGTAATATCGCGTCTTGTATGCGTTTCGCGTAACGGATACTATCAGTGATGTCCTTATTCTTTTTTTCAATTTCTTCTTTTTGAAAAATTACCTCCCGTGTTTTTTCATTGAGCGATTTTTGTAAGTGTGCTTGAAACAGTCGGTGATTACGCTCGCGAATTTTAACCAAAATATAAAAACCATATGACAGCGCACTTAACACCAATAAAATAAACCATGCACGTTTCCACAAAGGCGGTAAAATTGAAAATTTAATGGTTACAGGAACCTGGTTACAAATACCATCATTATTATACGCCCGTAACATAAAAGTGTATTTACCATCGCCAAGCTTACCGTATTGCGCGAAATTTATAAATGTTTTATCGGACCAGTCTTTATCATACCCTTCTAATTTATATTGATAAATAATACGAGTATTGGGTTTAAAGCTAATACCGATATAATCTACACGAAGTTTATAATCATCGTAAGGCAACGGAAAATTTTTAGAAAGATCTACATCTTTATCATTTAGTTTTATAGAAATAATATTAATGATGGGAGGGATTATATTCTTTTTGTTTTTGTGCGGATCAAACTTTATCTGACCCTTGGTGGTTCCAAACCAAACATTTCCATTAGGTTCCTCATAAAAAGCGTTGTAATTACAATCACCGATGATCCCATCATTTTTTTCAAACGTGTCGATAACATTTTTTTCTGTTTTAATGCGGCTTAACCCCATTCTATGTCCTATCCAAATATGGTTGGATCCGTCAGCAACAATGCTGTAACAATAATTTGTTTTTAGTCCATTATCGGTTGTAAAGTTGAAAATGGAGTTTCTATCCATTTTAAAAACACCATTTCCAAAAGTTGCGATCCATATATTATTTTTATGATCCTCTATAATCCCTGTCATATTGATCAGATCAGCGCCATCATATATTTTTTTGTGTATGATAGCTCCATTATAATTAATGTATGAGATATAGTTGCTATGTGTTGCCATCCATACATTTTTATTACGGTCGAGATAAATTTGATTGATATTATTATGCGTTAAACCATTCTCAGTAGTATAATGGGTTTTTATTTTTTTATCGGATTCGATTTTAAAAATGCCGTTCCTAGAGGAAACCCAAAGTGTTTTATCGTATCCTGTAATACCAGTAATAGAATTTGAAAGCAGATCGGAACTTAAATTTATCGAAGTAAACTGATTTTTGAAAATATCTAATTGAAACACACCGTTTTTGTCGGTCCCGATAACCAAATGATTGGTATCCGCTAAAAAAAGTGCGGTAACTTTATCATTAATGAACCCATTTTTACCGGAATAAATTATTGATTTTTGCGGAAAACTTGTACTCATTTTGACCAAGCCGTCTGCAGTACCAAGCCATTGTATGTTGTCATTCATTAATATGGAAGTGACATTTGTTGACTGAGAATAAAAAGAAAAATAATTATCGGTAATCTCCACTAAGCCAGTACCATAAGTTCCCACCCATATATTGCCTTCATGATCAGAAAAAATAGTTTTGGTGTATTTATTTCCTAATCCGTTGTCATCTGAAAAACGGAGGTATTCACCATATTGTAAAGTGTTTTTTGAAAGTACTAATTTTACAACACCATTACCGAATGTTGCTATCCAAAGATTTGATACGTTATCTTCATAAACATCCTGCACATTGGTAATATCAACAGGAATATTTTTTCCAATAGCTGTTGATTTAAAAGTTTCGTAGGTTTTGGCAACTGGCGTTAATAAAAACAGCCCTTTATCTTCCGTACCAATCCAAAAACTTCTGGAGCTATTTTTTTTAATGATACATTGTATCTTAGTTTCGGGGATGCTTTCAATAGGGCCTATGTACAAAGGTTTTCGCAGATCTCCTGTTAGGTTATATAACATCAGACCTTTATCGGTGCCTACAAAAAGTTGATTGTTTGGAGTGAACATGATAGAAAAAATTGTTGACTGGTTGAATTCTCCTTTGAACACATCAATATCAAAATTTTTGTTGATTCGAAAAACCCCATCATTTTGTGTAGCGCACCATACATATCCATTGTCATCGCCGACAATACATGTTATCGGGCTTTTAAAAAAGCTACCGGCGTTAATGGCTTTGAAAATTTTTCCGTCATAAAAAGTGACATTCCCACCGTTATGTCCAAGCCATAAGTTGCGTGATTTATCCTTATAACTTGATGTAACAAAATTTTCAGCAATTCCATCTTTGGTATAAAATGCTTTAAAACCAGCTCCATCAAACTTGCAAAGGCCTTCTCCGGTTCCTATCCAGAGGTTTCCCTTCTTGCCTTGATTAATAGTATAGACATAAGGCTGTGTGATACCATTGTCTATGCTGAAGTTTTTAAATTGGTAGGCTTGTGAAAATAGGGAAGCAGTAGATAAAAAATAAAAAATAACACTTATATAAAACTTATATACTGTTTTCAATTGCAGTTGTTATTGATATTAATATGGAATCGTTTTCTTTTTTTTACTGAAATCTATTATATAATTGTGATGAGATATTCCGCCAATGGGCACAGTATATATAGGCAAACGGTCGCCATATTGGTTAGTAATATACAATATTACATTATTATTTTTCACAGGTGTTTTTTTATTTTTAATGAGCTGCACATCCAATGCTGTTTTTTTTTCCTGCGCTACAATTGTATGCGTGGAAGTAGCCCATACACCATCACCCGAAGCTTTGCTTAATTCCCCTTTTTTAGCCATTGATACAATATTCAACTCGCCATCATTGTCAAAATCAAAGTTAAAAATTTTTATAGAAATCACATTTTCTTCTATGTATGGATAGAGATGCGACACACTGTTTGGATCATTGGACAATCGAAATGTGTATTCAAATGTAAAGGCGTTACCACCTTCAACAGCTTTATTTTCAGTAGGTGATGAGCTTAAAAAATAACGATATAGATTTCCATCATCACCACTGATCCCAGAAGCAATTATCTTGAAAATATAGCCGCCATATTCATTAACAAATTCTCCTTCTGTAGGATTGAACGGCCCAAAGGTGTACCACTTTTGATCATATTTATTATCATTGTCGAATGTTTCTGAACGCAATAAATTCCCGCTGTTATAATTTTTTTGTGGCTTGTTATTGTACACATCTTTCCCTGTAAAGCAAGTTTTGCCTCCATATACCGAGAATTTAGTTTTAGTGTTGTAAACTGTTCTTTTCTCGTCATTATCCCCACTTATGTCGGGATCATAAACACGAATATAAATGGGCTGGACCTGAAGTTGAGGAATTACAAAAAAGAAAGTTTGTGAAAAATTACAATCGCCCCATGATTTATTACCCTCATTGCCAAAAGTAACCAAATAAGGGATGTTTTCTTCAAAGGTAGGTATTTGCTGGGCTATGCACGTGTTTATTAATAGAAAACAAACAACTGTTATTTGAATAATGTTTTTCATCTACGTAAAGATATTTAAAAAACGAATAATCAATAATAAATTGGATAAGTATACTTAAACCGTCGATAAATAGCGGGTATACTTTCTTACGAGAAGGCAACTGTTTTAAATTTCCTACGTCTTTTAAATAAGAAACCAAATACGACAAAAAATGAAAAAATTATACGCTATTATACTGCTATTACAACACGTATTAACTTATAACTATGTAAAGGCTCAGGACCCTCAATTTACTCAATTTTATGCTAATCCTTTGTATCTAAATCCGGCATTGGCAGGCGCCAATATTTGCCCGCGCGTATGTATCAATTACCGGAATGAATGGCCGGGAATCTCAGGTACATACGTAACTACCAGCGCTTCATTTGATAGGTATATTTATGGAATTAAAAGTGGTGTAGGTGTTTTGGTTACCAATGATGTTGCGGGACAAGGGACATTGAGGACTACAAATGTAAGTGGTATCTATTCCTATCAATTACCTGTAACCCGCGAATTTTCTATCAATTTTGGATTGAAAGCCACTTACGGACAAAAAAGTGTGGACTGGAGCAAACTCACTTTTGGTGATATGATAGAAGATAAACATGGTTTTATTTACACTACCAATGAAATGCCTGGCAGGTTAAAAAAATCATTTGTTGATTTTTCAGCAGGCATTGTAGGGTTTAGCAAACGCTATTTCGCAGGGTTTGCAGTGGATCATTTAGCGCAACCGGATGAAGGATTAATATACACAAGCAAATTGCCGGTGAAATTTACAGGCCATGCTGGCGCTGTATTTAAATTGGGTGAAGAAGCATCTATATCTCCCAATATTTTGTATCAAAAGCAACAGGACTTTCAGCAGCTGAACCTTGGCTTATATGTTACCAAAGGAGCGTTGGTTGGCGGACTATGGTATAGAAATAACGATTCATTCATTTTACTCTTAGGAGTACAACACGGAGTATTTAAACTTGGGTACAGTTATGATGTTACTATTTCTAAACTAACCAATGTTACTGCCGGTTCGCATGAATTATCAGTAGGTTTGCAGTTCTCTTGCAAAAAGCCCAAGCCCAAATACCGCCCGGTAATATGCCCTAGTTTTTAATAAAGAAATAAATCCAAACCCCAAACTTTTCATACATTTGCAATCCTAAAAAACGGAGAGGTGTCAGAGTGGCCGAACGTGCAAGCTTGGAAAGTTTGTGTACCGCAAGGTACCGCGGGTTCGAATCCCGCCCTCTCCGCTTAAAAATTAAACCCTTTGGAAGCCATGCTACCAAAGGGTTTATAGGGTCGAAGTTTTTCGTGAATTTCCCCCTTCAATTTGTAATATAACATATAAAATAGGCAGTATTCTGAGTAACTATTTTTTTAACTTAATATCAAATCCATCAAATTTTACAGGAATTTTTTTCTTCATAAAATAATTTCCCATACTTTCCATATCACTGTAGGAAAAGGAAAACGTAGCTACTTTCTTTTTCATTTTTCCATTATTAATGAAATTTATTTTAATACAATCTTCCTCATTTTTAACTTGCCCTCTTCTAAAAATAATTGAAACAATTTGCTCAATAAAAAAAACGGAGTCGAATTTTTTATTTATAGCTGACACTATATTAATTCCCTTTTCATTTACTAAAATTAGCTCTTTCGAACGTATATATCTCCCTATAAATCCTAATAAGATTATTGGGACGATTAAGTAAAACACAGTAAAGTTATTTTCTCCATTTATAGAAATTGATGCGTAGAGAACAACGAACAGCAGAGGTAATGTAAAAATAAAATCCAAAAGGATATTCTTTTTTTCATTTTTAAAAGTAAATAGGTTATTCCCTATCTCAAAATTGTTATAATTAAAGTCGGGAATTATATTTCCTATTCTATTTTCTGCCGGATCCTGATTTAGTAGTATAGTCAGGTTCTTGTAAATTTCGGGCTGCTGTATTTTAAACTCCTTGGGGGATTCAAAAAAATATTCAATACAAACCGAAAAAAATTCACTGAAATTTGTTCCTCCATAAGATCGAAAAAAAGAAGGCTCTTTATTTTTTAATTTTTAAAACTCTGTTTCGGAAATCAATTGCCACTTGTCAATGTATTCGGAAAAGAATTTGTCGTAGTCATCACTTTTAAATTTATCAAAACGTAAAGCATGGGCCATTTCATGCAACCCGAGGTTTAAATTATCATTTGAAATCGTATACCCTTCATTAAAATGTTTCCATGATAATACAATTACTCCAGCCAAGTTTGTTTCGCCTTTATGGTATTCCTTATTTAATCTCGAATAGAATTCTTTCGGGTAAATAAAAATTTTTGAAAAATGATCCATCATAAATTCTTCCAACCCAAATGTTAATTGAATGGCGCTTGCCGAAATAAGAACTACCATGTCCTCCGTAAGTGTTAATCCACTCAATGCTCTGAATTCCCTATCTGAAATAAATCCTGAAACACGCTTTAAAAACTTTACTTTATCCTGATCACTTAATTTTTGATAGTAATTAAATTTTAAAGTTAGTATAGACTCGGTATTTTTATGATCGATTTTTATTGATTGCTGATCTGTATAAGTACCTGAATTATAAACAACCAAAGGAGATGGAGATTCAACAACCCTTTCCCAAAAGAACTTTATAAGATAATAAAGTCCGAACATAGGGGTAAGAATAATTACTACTGCCAATAAAAAGAAAAGAATGAATTGTAAGACTATCAACTATCAAGGTTTAATTGTAAATATAGGTTAGTTCATATAAAATGACACTTTTTCCACACTAAACTTATCCACTTTGCGTTATTGATAACATCTAACTGCCATAAAGCTTCGGCCTTTATTTTTTATTAAACTTTGTACTGGCAATTGATGTTGAAAAATGGACACGCAAAACAGTACAAACTCTTTCGATCAAGCACCTAAAAAATCTCCGTTGATATTTCGTATCCTGAGGCGCATTCTTATTTTCTTTTTTATTGTAATCGTACTTTTAGTTGGCTCGGGGTTTATCATCGGGTATTTCTACCAAGATCAAGTAAAGAAATATGTGATAGTAGAACTGAACAAACAACTCAATACTGAAATAATTATAGATGGCAAGGACATTAATTTTACTATGATCAAAAATTTTCCTTATGCTTCCGTCGATTTTAAAAATGTGAAAGCATTAGATGCTGTTCAAAGTAAAAATAAGGACACCTTATTCAAAGCCGGAAAAATTTCATTTCAATTTAATGTGATGGATATTTTCCACAAAAGTTATCACATCAAAAAAATAGAGATTGAAAATGTTGGCCTAAAAATTAGAATTGATAAAGAAGGAAAGGATAATTACCATTTCTGGAAATCATCAACAGATACAAGCAATACAGCTTTTTCATTCGCACTTGAAAAGATTGTATTGAAACAAATTCAAGTTTCTTTTAAAGATGCTCAAACAAAACAAACTATAAATGTGTTGATCAAAAAAAGTAATCTGTCAGGAGAATTTTCTGATAAAAAATATTCGTTGGAAACAAGTAGTGACCTCTTTATAAATCATATAAGAGTCAATGACATAAATTATTTGAAGGAAAAAAATATTCATGCCGACATTTCTTTACATGTTGATAATATGACAAGGTCATATAAAATAATAGACACGAAAATAAAGATCGAGGATTTATTAGTTGAAGTGGTTGGTAGTGTGATCAATGTTAACAAAAATTCGATCGTAAATCTTGGTGTCAGAGGAAAAAATATGGATATAAAATCTGTATTGTCATTGATCCCGAATAAATATAAAGGCAAAATAAATGATTATGAAAGCACTGGCGAATTTTATTTTGATGCGACTCTTCAAGGTAGTTGGGCGAATGATCAGGTGCCTCAGATAAAAGCGGATTTTGGGATCAAGAATGCTACCATCACAGAGGTAAAAGATAATGTTGTGTTACATAACGTAAATTTAAAAGGGCATTATTTTAATGGAAACAAATCCGATTCAAAATCTTCAGAATTTATAGTGAGTGCATTTTCAGCAGCCATTGATCAAGGCTCATTTGCAGGCGATCTCTCGCTTTATAATTTAGACAACCCTTCATTTACAGGAAAAATAAAAGGAACTATCCGTTTAGATAAGCTACAACGTTTTATAAAAATTGATATGCTAGAAACTATTTCCGGACAACTAAAAATAGACGCTACTTATAGCGGAAAAGAAAAAAACATCAGCTCAGGAAATTATGAAAACATTACAACTACCGGTTATCTGTTAATGACAGATATGAATATAAAATTAAAAAATAATGCATTGCAATTTTCAAAGATCACCGGCGATTTTAAATTTGACAATAATGACCTTGTCGTAAATGATCTGAAAGGAAATATATCAAGCAGCGATTTTGAATTAAAAGGATCGTTTAAAAATATAACGGGATTTATTTTTAAACCAACTGAAGACATCACAGTTGATGCAACCCTTCATTCTAATTACATCAACCTAAACGAGATACTGGCCAATAAAGAAGAAGATAGCCAATCAAAAAGTAAATACAAACTTAAATTTTCTGAACACATTGATGCGAATTTGAATACAGAAATACAGCATCTGCAATTCAGGAAGTTTGACGCCACCAACATCAAAGGGATAATAAAATTACAGGATAAAAAAATGATGGTAGACCCTATAATACTTTCTACCATGAATGGAACTATTACTACCAGCGGTTTAGTTGATGGCAGCGACAGCACTAAATTAGTGGTAACTTGTTTTTCGGATGTAAACAAAATAAATATCACTAAACTGTTTCAGGAGCTTGAGAATTTCGGAGAAACCGCTATCACTGATAAAAATATAAAAGGTGTCGCCACTTTTAAAGTTCAGTTCTCATCTGAGTTAACTCCCGAACTTGAAATGAATATGAATAAGTTGTATGCAGGCATAGATATGACAATAGAAAATGGAGAATTGAATAATGTAGAATCAATGAAAAGTTTATCCCGATTCATTGAATTGAAAGAATTGGAAAGTATTCATTTTGCAACGCTTAAAAATCAAATTGAGATAAAAAACCAAGTGATCACTATTCCCAAAATGGAAGTACGATCAAACGCTATTAATATTATGGCATCTGGCACTCATACATTTCATAATGATATTAATTATAAAATAAAATTATCATTAAATGAATTACTTTCAAAAAAAGCAAAACAAGCGAAGAAACAAAATAAGGAGTTTGGCGAAATGGCGGATGATGGTTTAGGGCATACCAATATATTTCTTTCCATGAAAGGAAACATTAGTAATCCTATGATTAGATATGATTCAAAAAGTGCAGTACAAAATGTAAAACAAGACTTAAAAGTTGAAAAGCAAAACCTAAAAACAATATTAAAAGATGAGTTCGGTATGTTTAAAAAAGATTCTACATTAAAAAATAAAACTCCGAAAGATACCAAGTTTACTATCAAATGGGATGAAGCAAGTAAAAAAGAAGAGGAGAAAAAATTGAAAAAACCGAAGAAGAAGGAAGAGGATGATTTCTAGCCTTACTAAGTCATTGCGAGATTTTTCACCGAAGCAATCTCTTTTACAACATACGTATTTTGATGAATGAGATTGCTTCATCCCGCGAAAAGCGGGATTCGCGATGACGCGCGAAACAAATGCCCCTTCTATCAACTACCATCTCCCAAAAATTCACTAAATTCGTTACTCAAAATTTTAAAAATCATTTCCGTGAGCATATATTCTAAAAAACAACAATGGAAATTATGGCTGTTTCTAACAGCCGTATTGATTATCGGTATTTCATTGTGGTACACGAATACACTTGTAAATAAAATTGCGCAGGACGAGCGTAAAAAGGTAAAATTATGGGCTGATGCTATTCAAAAGAAAGCGAACCTGGTAAAATATACTAATGAGCTTTTTGATAAAATAAAAAACGACGAACGCAAAAAAGTGGAGTTATGGGCAGAAGCAACCCGCCAATTATCAAAGGATTTGAGCGATTATGGCTTTGTATTAAAAGTTGTTTCCGATAATACTACTGTTCCAGTGATCCTTGCTAATGAGCATGGGACACCCATCACTTCCAGAAATTTGGATCCTGAAAAAGAAAAAGATAAGGCGTATTTACAAGAGCAAATGCAAGTGATGAAAGCTTTGCAGGAACCCATTGAAATAAATGTTTATCATGGTCAAAAAAATTATTTATACTACAAGGACTCCAAACTTTTTTCGGAATTAAAAAATGTATTGGATGACCTGATAAAATCATTCATCTCTGAAGTAGCAGTAAATTCAGCATCCGTACCGGTTATATATACGGACTCAACAAAACAATATGTAATTGCCGCAGGAAACGTGGATTCATTAAAATTAAAAGACTCTGTTTTTTTAAAAACCACGCTTGCTTCTATGGAGGCCCAAAATTCACCAATTGAAGTGGAATTCGGGAACGGAAGCAAAAGCTATATTTTTTACCAGGAATCGATGCTGCTAACGCAATTAAAATATTATCCTTATGTGATGTTTGGAATTATCGGATTATTTTTATTGATTGCTTATTTATTATTCAGCACAGCTCGCAAAGTGGAACAAAATCAGGTTTGGGTAGGCATGGCAAAGGAAACCGCCCATCAGCTGGGAACGCCATTATCATCATTAATTGCCTGGTTAGAATATTTGCGATCAAAAGGATTGGATACCGAAACTGCTACTGAGATAGAAAAAGATGTAAAACGATTGGAAACAATTACAGAACGTTTCTCAAAAATTGGTTCTGTTCCTAAATTGGATAAAGGAGATCTGATAAATGTATTGAATGATTCGGTGAATTATATGAAGTCGCGAACTTCTAAAAACGTAGCTTTTACAATTGATACAGGCAATCAAAAAGAAATTTTAGCGCAATTAAATGTTCCATTATTTGAATGGGTAATTGAAAATTTAATTCGCAACGCCGTTGATGCAATGAATGGCAATGGTTCTATCATTATTACACTTTCGGATCAAACGCAATTTGTTTACATCGATATTTCCGATACAGGAAAAGGTATCCCTAAATCAAAATATAAAACTGTTTTTGAACCTGGTTATACAACCAAACAACGTGGTTGGGGATTAGGATTATCACTTACTAAACGTATCATTGAAAATTACCATTCTGGAAAAATATTTGTAAAAAATTCTGAAATTGATAAAGGGACTACGTTTAGAATTGTACTGAATAAATAACCTCACAGCAAAGCTGCGAGGTATCATTGAAATAATAGCCACAGATTCGCAATTTGTTGATAAAATCGAACATGTAGAATGATTTAATTATTGATACTAATTTCACGAATCTGAAAAATAAGAATTCTTGGAATTCGTGTCATATATAGTCTTAAACCTGTAAACCTGTGGCGCAAAAAAAAAAAATGTCCGGAATTTATATTCATATTCCTTTTTGTAAACAAGCCTGTCACTATTGCGATTTTCATTTTTCTACTTCTTTAAATAATAAAGATGCTTTTCTGAACGCATTAAAAAAGGAAATCGACTTGCAGAAAAATTATCTTCACCTCCCCCCTACCCTCTCCAAAGTAGAGGGAGTTGCCTCTGAGATCAATACCATTTACTTTGGTGGTGGAACACCATCTATCTTATCTCAAAAGGAGTTAATGAATATTTTTGATACGCTCCATACACATTTTAATATTGCCACTAATGCTGAAATTACATTGGAAGCAAATCCCGATGATCTCACAAAAGAAAAAATTAAAGAATTAAAAGATACACCGATCACCAGGTTGAGCATTGGCATTCAAAGTTTTTATGATGAGGATCTGCAATGGATGAATCGTGTACACAATTCAAAAGAAGCATTGAATGCTGTAAGGTCTGCACAGACAGCAGGTTTTGAAAATATCACCATTGACCTGATCTATGGTATTCCAACTCTTACAACTACTAACTGGAAAAATAATTTACAAACTGCTTTTGATCTGAATGTAAAACACATTTCCGCTTATTGCTTAACAGTGGAGCCAAAAACTGCATTGGCGAAATTCATACAAGCAGGGAAAGTAAAAAATGTAGATGATCAACAAAGCGCGGACCAATTTGAAATAATGTTAAAAGCTATGAATAATAATGGTTTTAAGCAATACGAAATTTCGAATTTCTGTAAGGATGATTTTTACTCGCGCCACAATAGTAATTATTGGTTAAAAGAAAATTATTTAGGTATTGGCCCTTCTGCTCATTCATACAATGGCAATAGCAGGCAATGGAATATTTCCAATAATGCAGTGTATGTTAAATCGTTAGAAAAAAATGAATTAAAATTTGAAAAAGAATTTTTAACAACATCCCAACGATACAATGAATATGTTTTGACATCCTTGCGTACCATGTGGGGAACAGATCTAAACTATATTGAACAAATTTTTGGAAAAGAATATTTAGCCTATTGTATTAAAGAGTCCGAAAAACATTTGATAACAAATAATATAATTAATTCAGAGAATAAATTATTTTTAACAGACCAGGGAAAATTACTTGCTGATAAAATTACCAGTGATTTATTTAATGTATCTTATAAGATGGAAATATAATAATATGCGATCTATATTTTATATCCGGCTTTTATCGGATTAATTCTAGCCATTTCTGTAAATTCTATTTATCTGCTACGAAATGGAGAGTTATCCGAAATAAAAGCAGAGAAAAAATCCATTGGTTCTTTAAAAAAGAGTGATACCGATCATTTTACTAATCATACTCTAGAATTAAAAAAAGATGATATGATCTAAAATGTCGGGCTAAATTCTTTTATTCTAATATGCAAGCAACAGTTAAAAATTATGAATCGGAAATAAATTTAATTCCCAAAATCCAACAAGAGGTATTTAACGTAAGTATATTACATAGATTTACAAAAAAATATAAACTTAAAAAATTAAAAAACATGAAAAAAATTACGAAAATAAGAAGCATTACTATGTTAGCTTGCTGGTGTATAGGGTTACAGGCAATAGCCTTAAACTTAGATAGCAAGTTATTATTCACTGCTAAAATGACCGGAGCACAAGAAACACCATCAGTTACAACAAATGCTATGGGTGTAGCAAGTTTTACTCTTAATAAAACACGTGATACTATGTGTGTAATAATTAGTGTAAACGGATTAAGTGGCGCAATTACAGGAGCGCATGTTCATAATGGCGCATTTGGCGTTGCTGGTTCTGTAGTAACCGCACTTCCCTCTACGAGCACAAGTAATCAAATAAAAACTATGTTAACCGGTGTGGATGTTTCCCCTGCTAACATACAAAAATACCTGAATGGTTTAATGTATGTTAACGTACATACAACTGCAAACCCAAACGGAGAAATTCGCGGGCAAATATATCTTGAATCTGATTATAGCTACATAGCTAAAGTAAATGGGGTACAAGAAACTCCAGCTGTTATAACAAATGCGTACGCGTTAGGTGTATTTAATTTAGCACAACATGATAGTGTATTAAATTTTCATGTTGTTGCACAGGGGTTAAGCGGGATAATTACAGGTGCCCATTTACATTTGGGCGCTATGGGTGTTAGCGGTGGTGTTGTTATTAGTTTAAACCCTTATATTAGCGGTAATGTAATTTCGGGTACAATTTCTACAGGCCTTGGCTCTATATTATCAAACTTAAAATCCGGAAAAATTTATTTAAATATTCATACTCAGGCAAATCCTAATGGTGAAATTCGTGGTCAGTTATTAACAGATAACTCTTTATATTTTGATGCTTCAATGAATGGCCCTCAAGATGGAACTACTGCAACAGGTACAGGTGTGGTAAGCATGAAATTAAATACTACGTTTGATACATTGTTTTACAATGTTGTAGCGGATGGCTTAACGGGGTCTATCTCCGGCATGCACATACATACAGGGAACTTAGGTAATACAGGCGCTGTATTAGCTACATTAAACTCATCATCAACAAGTAACGAATCAATAGGATTTGTATTTGGCAGCACATTAACGCCTGCTTTAATTACAGGTTTGTTAAACGGCAGTACTTATGTAAATATACATACAGCTGCTAATCCTAATGGAGAAATTCGCGGACAAATATATCGTTTAGCCAGACAGGGTTATAATTTTGAAATGAGCGGTATTCAGCAATTTCCAACACCCGTTATTACCAATGCTTATGGTTCAGGTATTATTTCTGTTGACAGAAATAGCACCAATGCTCATTACATGGTAGTTGTAGGCGGTCTATCAGGTCCTGAAACAGGTGTACATATTCACACTGGTGCACCAACTCAATCAGGTGCTGTACTATATAATTTATCGTCAAGTTTTGCAGGCATAGGTACTAACGATGCTGCCTGGGGTTACTTAAAAAATACTGATGCAACCCCATTTAAGGTTCAAACAGGTGCGTCAATGTATCAGGATAGTACTTATATTAATCTGCATACGAATGTAAACCCTAATGGAGAAATTAGAGGCAATATAACTGCTAAGGCTTCTTGCCTTACTTCTATTCCTACCGGGATCAAACAGAATAATATTTCTACTAGCTCTGTGGAAATATTTCCTAATCCCTCTTCAGGTATAATTACTATCAATGCGCATTCTACTTCTTTATTAAACCAAATTACACTTGTTCAAATCTATAATTTGGTTGGTCAAAAAGTGATGGAACACCAAGTAGTAGGTGCAACATCTTGTCAATTAAATATAAGCGCTTTAAATAACGGTTTGTATATTGTAAAGATTTCAAACGGTACAGAACAAATAACAAAACAATTAATAAAAAATTAATTGTATGGGTTGCTGAAAAAAGGCTGTCTTAAAAGGACAGCCTTTTTTATTTTATCCCTGCTGGTGGGTGGTGCAATAAACATACAATTAGTAAGGAAAAATATATAGTAAATGGAGTTGTTTCTTAAATAGGTGGATAATACAATTATCCGGAATATATATTTACATTTTTAATAGTTTTGTATTAGGAAAAAATTTAATAAAAAAAAACGCTTGACTTATTTATTATACACTATAAATTCCCAGGTTTAATAAAGGTATGTTAGCAAAAATCACATACAAAAGGATATCATATTCTACTGATCTGTCAAAACCAATTGATATTTCAATTCCGTTACGCCCCGGTGAAGTAAACGTAAATGCATGGCATGTATCACCGGTACAAATTGAACCTGTTCGTATGGGCGATTGGGTGGGCGATGTAAAACAAGGCGGCTCAGTAAATTTCAGAAATATTTTATTCAACCCTCATGGAAATGGAACGCATACTGAATGTGTTGGGCACATCAGCAAACAAGATTATAGCATCAATCAATGTTTAAAAAAATTCTTTTTTATCGCTGAGCTTATCACCATTTTACCTGATGAAATTGCAAATGGCGACAAAATAATAACTAAGCAACACATTGAAAATTGCCTGGGCGATAAACGCCCCGAAGCGATAGTTATCCGCACCTTGGGCAATAACCCTGCAAAAATAAATATGCAATATACAAATACGAATCCACCTTATTTACATTATGAAGCTGCTGAGTTTATTGATGCTTTAGGTATTGATCATTTATTGATTGATCTTCCTTCAGTAGATAAAGAAGCGGACGGTGGAAAATTATTAGCACATCATGCTTTTTGGCAATATCCTCAGCATACAAAATTGCATCGTACCATTACTGAAATGATCTATATTCCAAACAATATATATGATGGAACATATCTTTTGAACATTCAAATCGCGAGTTTTGAAAATGACGCGTCACCCAGCAAACCTCTGCTGTATCAGTTAAATAAAACACTATAAAAAAAACCGTCACGCACTATTGTAAAACGGTTTTTCAATCTAACCAAACAAATTTTTATATCGTGATTGTTACACCCACTGTGAACGGATATACTTGAGGCCCTTTACCTTCTTGAAACAACCTGTTTAAATCATAACTGGCAAACACCGTTAATTTATTGTACCCGATACGAGCCATCACGCTGTAACGGAAAGGACCTAGGTTAAAATCGTCCCGCTCTTTTGTATTAAAATGGGTGTCGCCAATATCATATTTTTGTTTTGCAACAGAGTGAATGCGATATGCGAATTCCAAACCCGCCGCGATATGAAAATTCTTCTTGGGGTTTTTTCCGGTGTTAATTTCCAACATCAATGGCACTTTTATATAGCTGACATTTAATTTATTTTTTTTGTAATCGAGCGTGCTGATAGTCGCTGATAAATAAGACGTATCCGGGTTTAACGTTGATTTATTTTTTAAGGCATAATGATTAAAATCAAATCCAAAACCGGTTACAAGATTGATGTGATCTTTATATATATGAAAATCTTTTTCCAACAGGTTTAATCCAAATTGTATGGACTTTGAATAATCTAATTCCAAAAAGGTAGCATTACTGGGAAGGATTAAACTGTTTTTATAATCAAGGAGCCCATTTACGCCTACTTCAAACCCTGCCCAATGTTTGAAACCGGTATTATAATTTTTAACAGAATCTTTTTTATTATGCAGCTCCGCTTTCTCCTCACCATCACCAATGATTATATACTTTTTTTTGCCTAATTTAAATTTAGTAGTATCTCTTGCCGTTTCTTCACCTGTACCACTTTTGCTTTCACGAACAGAACCCACGCCACTAATAGTCACAGTGCGTTCAACGGGGTTACCTTTGTATATTATTGAACCGGCACCCAAAACATCCGCGTCAATTGCCTGTACCGCACATACTTTTGTGCTGCCTACACCTGATGATGTTACTTTTACCTTATTTGCTTCAAGGTCAGATGCTTTTAAATTTCCTGCACCTGATACAGTAGCATCAAGCAGTTGTGCGCTGCCTTTAAGTGTAACATCTCCGGCACCTTTGATCTTTGTTATAATTTCATTCGCTTTTATATCCATAAAAACATCTCCAACACCGGTTGATTCCATATCTAATTTGTCACAAATAAGCTGATTCTCTGTTTTTACATCGGCTGCTCCCGACACGCTTAAACTTGTCAATGATTTGATCCCGATAGTTATTACCATTGGTTTATCGGTATTCATGTTGCCTTCACCTGAAATATTTAAAATACCCTCTTTTACTTCGGTTTTAATTTGCGAAAGTATTTTTTCTTCCGCATCTATTTTTACAGTATTGGCATCACTTTGTGAGATCACAATAGTAAATACATCACCTACTTTTATTCCGGTAAAATCACCAACATTCAGTAAGGGTTGTGCTTGGGTTGTTACTATAGAAATACTTATTAATAAAACTAACCCAGCGATCTTTGTTATTAAAGTTGTTTTTCTCATGATAATCTATTATTTACGTGTTTTGTTTTGAGACGCTTAGGGTTTATTGTTTGTTACAGCATCGAAAATTATTTTTTTAACGTCTTCTTTAAACTACTATACACTTTTTTTACAAATGCTCCATTCCCATTGTTAGACCTCACCCTCATACCCTCTCCAGTTACATAAATGGACTGTCTTTCAATTTCTGTATAGTAGTTACATAGTGTAGTAGTTTACGTTTTCTTATCATTTATCTAAAAAAACAAATTTAATAATGCAACCTTTTGGCATTTTTTATCATCTTTCATTCAGAAATAGCAATAATACAGTTGTTTTTTTAGTTAATAGTGCATGATGCATTATTTAATACCCAAAGTTTCATAAAAATTGTTTAAAAAAAAACATACGAGCTACTATTGGAAAAGATTTAATCCAGTTTTCTTTTTTACGTTTGCTTTTTTCCTATTTTTCAATACCCAAAGTTTCATAAAAATTGTTTAAAAAAAAACATACGAACTACCATTGGAAAAAATTTAATCCAGTTTTCTTTTTGACGTTTGCTTTTTTCCTGTTTTTCAATATAGAAATTACCAAAGCTCAAAATATCCCTATTTTACAACCTGAAAACTCAAACAAACCTCTCTTCACATTTTATATTCCAAATGCCTTTACACCAAATGGAGATGGGATCAATGATGAGTTTTTTGGGAAAGGAGAAAGCATTGTAGAATATGATATGTGGATATTTGACCGGTGGGGAGCTATCATCTTTCATGGGAAAGATTTAAATGAAAAATGGGATGGAAAAGCGAATGGCGAAAACGTCCAACAGGACGTATATATATGGAAGGTTCGCTTTACGGATATTAATAACAAAAAACATGATTATATTGGTACCGTTACGCTCGTGAAATAGTTGATTTTTTGAAAATACATATTAATTCCGTAACTTCGTTTTGTACCCCAAACAAAACCAAAACTAAATACGTAAATAAATTACATCGATAAAACGATGGATTGAAACTGCTGAAAATTTTTGCAGATAAATAAGCAAACAAGCTTTTCATTTTTTAGTTTAATTTCATAAAATTACCTGATAGCATTTATTTTTTCATTTTTGAACATCTTCATGGTTGTAATTTTGGTGCTTGGTAAATAATTAAGTATAAAGTAAAATAATAATGCTGAAATTTTTTAAAATAAAACAGTTAGTGGTAATACTATTGCTGGTCTTTTATTTTTCCGCGTACGCTCAAACTCCATCCGCTTGCGACAATTTAGATTTTAGTAGGGGCAATTTTACCAACTGGGTCGGGCACACTTCTATTTATCCATACAATACCCCGGGTAGTAATGTTAATACCAGCGGTATTCCGTATTATTATAATACAGGAATTGTTCCGGGTCGTCAAACAATTATCAGCGCATCTGTACCTGATGTGTATGCGTGTGGCAATGTGATGACACTGCCTCCGGGTATCCCTTTCTGCGCACGTTTAGGGAATGGAGGGATAGGGCCTTGGGGGGACGGCGTTCAATGGCAACGCGATTATCTTTCTTACACAATGGCTGTTTCATCTTCTAACTCACTCCTTACGTATAAATATGCTGTTATCCTTCAAGATCCTAATAAAGATCAATCAGGTAATCCACCCCATCCACCTCCCATTCGCCCGAGATTTGGCGTATCTATTTTTGATGCATCCGGTAATTTGATTGATCCGAAATGTGGTTATTATAACGTAGTGGTTGATTCAACAGTGGCGGGTTTTAGAGAATGTATTTTAAGTGATATACAAAAAGGTGGAGGTAGTGTTGCCAATCCATCAGGAACGGTTTACAGAGCATGGACAGCGGTTGGTGTTGATTTGCGGAAATTTGTTGGACAAAATATCACTATCCAATTTGAAACATGGGATTGTGGTTTAGGAGGACATTTTGGCTATGCTTATATTTCAGCGCGTTGTGATGCATTTACTCTCAAGGCTCAAACGTGTACAACTAATGGTTCGGTATTGCTTATGGCGCCGGAAGGGTTTAGTTATAAATGGTTCCCCGGTGGTGAAACAACAAAAGATATAAACATATTTAATGCCAACCCAGGAGATACTGTCTATGTGGAGTTAACAACATTAACAGGTTGCAAAACAACTGTGGGTACGAGGATATACCCAACTCTTGCAATAGCAAATTTCAAAGCGAATCCAAGCATAGTATGTTTAAAAGATCCGATAGCATTTACTGATTCCTCTTCCAGTCATTATACTGGTAATAACTCTAGTGTACCTATTGTAAGCTGGAATTGGCGCTTTGGAGATGGAAGCGTATCCGCAGTTAAAAATCCGACACATACTTATACTACC
>JBBSPS010000005.1:0-42648 GCA_038258655.1 Bacteroidia bacterium | reverse complement strand
GTTTAAGCAAACGCAGCCCGGCTCAATCAGCTACTGATGCATTAAACTTTCTGACTCAGGCATATGCTGCCGGTTTTACAGGTAATGGGTCCGATGTACAGGCAAAATTTGGGACTACAACAGCGGATGCAAACCAATGGGGGGTGTTTAATAATACCCGTGCAGGTTATATAAAAATGGGTGCATTTTTTGTTGATACCATGAATGCGACCAGCGATCCTCGTTTACCTTTTTATGCTGATTCAGTTGCGGGAGGAATGTATATAGGTGCCAGCCTTGTAAATCCAAGTACCAGTGCTTCAAATACAGGTTCCTATTGTTCAAACTCTTCGCTTCCTCTTGTTACTTATGTTGAAGCGAAATTTATTGAAGCAGAATGTAAGCTAAGAAACGCTGATGCTGCTGGTGCGGCTGTCGCTTATAACGAAGCCGTAAAAGCATCTGTTTTAGCAGTTACTGGCGCTTCTAATGCAGTTTACCAAACTGCATATGCTACAGAAACAGCGGTAAGTATTAGTTTGGGTAAAATTATGACTCAAAAATATCTTGCATTATTTACTCAACCGGAAACTTGGGTAGATTGGAGGAGAACAGATTTCCCAACTTTGAAACCAAATCCATCCTCTTCTTTACCTGGCATTCCAAGAAGATTACCTACATCAGTTGATGAGCGCACGTCCAATTCAAATGCAATTGTGAATGATAATTTATTGTCACATACTTGGTTTGATTTATAATACTGGTTTTAGTTTAGTTTACTGAAAGTCCCGCTACAAATTATAGTAGCGGGACTTATTTATTTATATCCTTCAAGATGAATACTCTTAACTGCACGACCTGATGGGTCGTTCATGTTTTTAAAAGATTGATCCCACGCAATTGCTTCCGATGTACTGCAAGCCACAGAAGGAACTGATGGCACGCAAGATGCTGCTGAATCGGAAGGGAAGTGTTCAGAAAAAATAGATCTATAATAATATTCTTCCTTTGACATTGGCGGGTTGGTCGGAAATCTGAATTTTACATTTTTAAACTGGTCATCCGTTACTATTTTCGAAACAAGTTCTTTTAATGAATCGATCCAACTATATCCAACACCATCCGAAAATTGTTCCTTTTGTCTCCATACAATGCTTTCGGGCAAATAATTTTCAAATGCTTTACGCAATATCCATTTCTCCATTTTACCATCTTTCGCCATTTTATCTTCAGGGTTTAACCGCATAGCGATGTCCATAAATTCTTTGTCAAGAAAAGGTACGCGACCTTCAACACCCCATGCAGCAAGAGATTTGTTGGCTCTTAAACAATCATACAAATGTAGTTTGCCTAATTTTCTAACAGTTTCTTCATGAAATGCTTTTGCATTTGGTGCTTTGTGGAAATATAAATAACCACCAAATAGTTCGTCAGCACCTTCACCGGAAAGCACCATTTTAATTCCCATTGATTTTATCACTCTTGCTAAAAGGTACATTGGAGTGGAAGCACGAATGGTAGTTACATCATACGTTTCCAAATGATAGATAACATCTTTGATTGCATCCACTCCTTCCTGCACTGTAAAATGCACTTCATGATGTACAGTTCCAATATGTTCAGCTACCTTTCTTGCAGCAATAAGATCAGGCGAACCGATCAATCCAACAGCAAAGGAGTGAAGTTGCGGCCACCATGCATCTTGTTTGTCGTCCGATTCAATTCTTTTCGCAGCATATTTTTTTGCGATAGCAGAAACAATGGAAGAATCCAGTCCTCCGGAGAGTAGCACACCGTAAGGTACATCCGACATTAACTGTCGGTGGACGGATGCTTCTAGTTCGTTGCGTATTTGTTCAATACTTGTCGGGTTGTTTTTTACTGCATCATATTCTGACCAGTCGCGAGCGTACCATTTTTTTACAATACCTTCTTTACTGTATAAATAATGTCCCGGTAAAAAAACTTCAATTTTATTGCAATAACCTTCCAGTGCTTTTAATTCGGATGCCACATAAAAATTTCCAAATTTGTCCCAACCCATATACAATGGAATGATTCCCATGTGATCACGTGCAATTAAGTATGAATCATTTTCCTCATCATACAATGCAAAAGCAAATATTCCATTCAAGTCTTCAATAAAGTTCGGGCCTTTTTTGCGATACAAAGCCAAAATAACTTCACAATCAGATTTTGTTTGAAATTCATAAGAGTCTTTCAGTTGACTTCTTAATTCCTGATGATTATATATTTCACCGTTCACAGCGAGTATCAACTTTTTATCTTTACTATATAATGGTTGCCCTCCTGATTGTGGATCCACTATAGCAAGTCGTTCGTGCGCCAATATCGCTTTCTCTCCACAATAAATCCCTGACCAGTCAGGGCCTCTATGGCGAATTTTTTTTGATATTTCAAGAACCTGTGTTCTTAAACTTTTAGGATCTATTTTTAGATCAAATACTCCAACGATTCCACACATGTGATTTAATTTTTTAATTGTTTATGATAATGCAAAACTAAATCGAATTTCAATATATTTTCAAAAATGTAATAAAATGACTTAATTATTATTAAAAATATAAAATAAGGCTATTTTAATTACATTTGTCATAAATTAAGATTAAAAATATGACTCAAAATTTTCAAATAGATAAACTGGATAAGCAGATCCTTTCGATGTTAATGAAAGATGCTACAATTCCTTATACCGAGATCGCGAAAGAGTTGGTTGTATCGGCAGGTACCATACATGTTCGTATGAACAAACTGAAAGAGATTGGAGTGGTGCTTGGTTCGCATGTGGATATAAACCCCGCTAAAGCAGGTTATGATATTTGTGCTTTTCTTGGGATATTTCTGGATAAAGGTTCGGAGTATCATGATGTTGTTGCACGATTAAAAAAAATACCAGAGATTGTTGAATTGCATTATACAACCGGTGTATATAGTATGTTCGCAAAAATTATATGTAGAGATACGCAACAATTACGAGAAGTATTAAATGAACAAATACAGGCTATCAAAGGTGTTCAACGTACAGAAACATTTATTTCTTTAGAAGAAAATATTAAACGCCAGGTAGATATAAAAGAAAAACGCTCTAAACAAATATAAAATGTTTCTGAAAACAATCTGTTTTTTCTCTAAATTTATCTTGTAAACGCATTAAAAAATACACTATGAAAAAAAACTACTCACTTACTTGTAGTGCAATTTTTATTATTACACTCAGTCATGCTACGACTTGGAAGGTAGGCACTACACGTACTTATATCAAACCAAGTCAGGTTTCTGCATTGGTTCAAAATGGAGATACTGTTGCTATTGATGCAGGAACATATACTGCTGATGTTTGTTCGTGGAATAAAAATAATCTTGTTCTGATGGGCGTTGGTGGCCTGGCTCATCTCGATGCAAATAACACATCTTATGGACGCAAAGGCATATGGGTAATTTCAGGGAACGATGCAACCGTTAAGAATATTGAGTTTTCTAATTGTCATGATGTGGCCGCGTTGGACCAGAACTGGGCAGGAATACGAATGGAAGGAATTAACCTTACAGTTAGCAATTGTTATTTCCATGATAATGATAATGGGATTTTAGAAAGTAATATTGCAACGAGCAACATTGTGATTACATATACAGAATTTAATCACAATGGCTGGGGTGATGGTTATTCACATAACCTTTATATTGGCCATTGCAACAGCCTTACTTTTTCCTACAATTATTCCCACATGGCTCATATAGGCCACGAGCTCAAGAGCCGTGCAACTACTAATTATGTTCTATATAATCGAATCAGTAATGAAACCGGTGATGCAAGCTTGGAAGTTAGTTTTCCCAACGGAGGTTTAGCAGTTGTAATGGGAAATATTATCGAGCAAGGTACTAACAGTCAGAATAGTGGTATCGTTGATTATGGCTCCGAAGGGAATACAAATCCAATTCCCCGTGAACTCTATCTTGTAAACAATACCATTGTAGATGACCGCAGTACAGGAATATTTGTTCAATACTTTACGGGAGCATCATTACTTAAAGCATACAACAATATAATTGTAGGCCCCGGAACAGCTTTTAATGGTAGCGCTACAACAATAGATACTGCGAAAAATTGGATTGTTCCTGTTAAAACGAATGCCGGATTAGTTGATTTTGTAAACTTTGATTATCATTTGTTATCCTCTTCACAAGCTATAAACAAGGGCGTTCCAGCGGGTACTACACTGGAGGCATTTAGTTTAACTCCGGCCTATGAATATGTTCATAAAATAAATAAAATAGGAAGAACAATTAATGGAGCGATTGATATAGGCGCTTATGAATACAATAGTCCAACAGGTGTGGAGAGCATTAATCCAGTTATTGAATTTTATGTTTATACAGACGCACGCGACAACAGTATTAATTTATTTTTTGAAAACCTGCAAGCAGATAAAGATATATCTATTTACGACATAACAGGAAAACTGTTAATGACAAAGGAAAAGGCGGCATCCGCTAAAATAAAATTTTCCGGATATTTGTTTTTGCCCGGTATATACATCGTTCAAGCTAAGGTTGGTAATTCTGTAGTCAGTAAAAAATTTGTAGTACAATAGCAGAATACATTTTTTGTTTGAAATGTTATTTTGGCCGTAATGTAATAATTGTTCAAATGAGATTTATCTCACAGTTGAATTCAAACATATAAGGGAGGGATTCACTGAATTAAAATAGATTTGGTAGTAATAAAAATTATCTCCATCTTTGTTAGCCTTAAGAAATAAGGAAAATAATTTACCAACGTTTAATTTTTTAATTAATAAAAAAATGAAAAAAGCAAAGTTGTCCTTCAACTTCCTTTCAGCAGCTGGCAAGATGTTCAGCATGATCGCTGTTTTGTTTATACCTTCGGTCGTAGCAATTCCTGTTGCAATCAGAGTTCCGTTTTTCCCGAGACGCTAATGCGTCATATCTAATCCGACCGCTTACGTAGAGGTCATTTTTCAAAACCCGTATTTAAAATTAATTGAGAATAGCATATTTAGGCTTTTCTCATAGTCATTTTCATTTTTAAAATTTTTCCGAATGAATTTTCAAGTAATAGTTGCAACAGAGCAACATATAAAATATTCCCAAATCATTTGTGATGAAATGGAGTCATCTGCAAAAGCCCGTGGTACAGGTATTGCAAAGCGTACTTCTGAATATATAAAACAAAAAATGTTGGAAGGAAAAGCCGTAATAGCACTAACTCCTGAAGGAGAATGGGCAGGCTTTTGTTATATCGAAACATGGGAGCATGGAAAATATGTTGCCAACTCCGGATTGATCGTTTCTCCTACATTCAGGAAAAGCGGATTAGCTCGTGAGATCAAAAAGAAAATTTTTGAACTTTCCCGTAGCAAATATCCGGAAGCAAAAATATTTGGACTGACAACAGGATTGGCGGTGATGAAAATTAATTCAGACTTGGGTTATGAACCTGTTACTTATTCTGAGCTTACTCAGGATGATGAATTTTGGAAAGGTTGCAGAAGCTGCGTTAATTTTGAGATATTAACAAGCAAAGATCGTAAAAATTGTATGTGTACCGCTATGCTTTATGATCCTGTTGAGAAAGCGAAAAATGATTCAGGGAAAAGTGCAATGGATTTTAAAAAAAATTCAAAATTGTATGAACGATGGATGCGTATAAAACAATTCATATTACTTAAAACAGAAAAAATATTATCTGAAAAAATGATGGCAAATTTTAAATTATCAAAACATGGAAAATAAAAAAGTAGTGTTAGCTTTCAGTGGTGGATTAGATACTACATATTGCGCCATTTATCTTTCAAAAATTAAAAACTTGGAAGTACACGCTGTGATCGTAAATACAGGTGGTTTCGATAATGATGAAATTGGAAAGATAGAGCAGCATGCGCATTCATTGGGTGTGAAATCATTTAAGTGTATTGATGAAACTGCTAATTTTTATAAAACTGTTGTACGTTATCTTATATATGGAAATATATTAAAGAATAATACCTATCCGCTCTCTGTGAGTGCTGAACGTATTTCACAAGCGATGGCCATTGGTAATTATGCTAAGCTGGTGGGTGCTAAATATGTTGCGCACGGCAGCACTGGTGCCGGTAACGATCAGGTACGTTTTGATATGATATTCAATATTTTAATTCCTGATGTGGAAATTCTTACACCTATCCGTGATATGAAACTTTCGCGTGAAGCAGAAATTGAATTTTTGAAACAACATGGAGTACGCATGAATTTTGAGAAAGCAAAATATTCAATCAACAAAGGTATTTGGGGAACATCGGTTGGTGGGAAAGAAACGCTTACTTCAAAAGATTACCTTCCCGAAGATGCATTTCCTACTCCATTAACAAAACATAAATCGGAAAACATTTCATTGACATTTTCAAAAGGAGAATTAACAGGTATAAATGATGAAGTATTTGAGAATCCCGCACAAGCGATTCAGAAATTAAATTCCATCGCTGCCCCTTATGCCATTGGACGCGATATTCATGTGGGTGATACAATTATTGGTATTAAGGGACGTGTGGGTTTTGAAGCCGCAGCTCCTATGGTTATTATTAAAGCACATCATTTGTTGGAAAAACATACACTCACTAAATGGCAATTGTATTGGAAAGAACAATTAGCTGCATGGTATGGAAACTGGCTGCACGAAGGACAATTTCTTGATCCTATTATGAGAAACATTGAAATTTTTTTAGAAGACACACAAAAAAATGTAACAGGAAAAGTATTTGTAACGCTTCAGCCATATCGTTTACAAGTAACCGGCATTGAATCGGAATATGATCTGATGTCGGCTAAATTTGGTAGTTATGGCGAAATGAATAATACCTGGACAGCGGATGACGTGAAAGGATTCGCAAAAATATTTGGTAATCAAACAGCGATTTATCATCAGGTAAATAATCAAGTTATGAGTGACAAGTTATGAGTTATGAATTATAAGTGAGAAATATTATGCGTTATTGCGAGATACGAGACAATCTGCAGTGGCGCTAAAAAATAAAGAGATTGCTTTGTCCCGCGAAAAGCGGAACTCGCAATGACGTTTTAAAAATATTAAAAGTCAAATGAAAAAAATAAAAATAGGAATTGCAGGAGGCGCAGGTTATACCGGAGGGGAATTGTTACGTATTCTTGTAAATCATCCGAATGCTGAAATTGTTTTTATTCATAGTAAAAGTAATGCTGGTAAATTTATTTATGAAGTGCATACCGATCTGATCGGTGATACGGATTTTAAATTTACTGATAAATTGACAAATGATATTGACGTATTGTTTTTATGTGTTGGACACGGCGAAGCGCAAAAATTCTTAACAGAAAATAATATTAGTGAAAAAACTAAGATCATTGATCTTTCGCAAGATTTCAGACTAAATCAGCAATCATCAATCAACAATCGTCAATTTATTTATGGCCTTCCTGAATTAAATCGTGATCAGATCAAAACTGCTAAGAATATTGCTAATCCGGGTTGCTTTGCTACGTGTATACAGTTGGCTTTATTACCACTTGCAGCAAATTCTTTATTGAAAAAGGATATTCATATTTCAGCTACAACAGGTTCAACCGGTGCAGGGCAATCATTGAATGCAACATCCCATTTTACTTGGCGACAAAATAATTTAAGTATTTACAAAGCATTTGAACATCAGCATTTGGCTGAGATCGGACAAAGCTTGAATTTTTTGCAAAAAGATTTTACAAGCGAGATTAATTTTATTCCTTATCGTGGAAGTTTTACCCGGGGCATAATCGCGAGTGTTTATACTGACTGTGATCTGAGTTTAGATGAAGTACAAAAAATGTATCATGATTATTATGAAACCCATCCTTTTATGTATGTTAGTAAAACAAATATTGATCTGAAACAAGTGGTGAATACAAATAAATGTTTGTTGTATCTGCAAAAGCATAATAATAAATTACTGATTACAAGTGTGATCGATAATCTTCTGAAAGGAGCATCCGGACAAGCAGTACAAAATATGAACCTGATGTTTGGATTGGATGAAATGGCGGGATTAAAATTAAAAGCAGCATATTTTTAAACATAGCCGATGGATGTAACAAACTATATCTTAATGTTTGCATTTGCTTTCATAGCAGGATTTATTGATTCTGTTGTTGGAGGAGGAGGATTGATTCAGTTGCCTGCAATGCTCATATTATTTGCAGGTTTACCGATTCCAACATTGATGGGTACTAATAAATTTGCCGCATTTTCAGGAACATCCATAGCTACTATGCGTTATGTAAAACAAGTTGAAATTCCTTGGAAATCAATTTTACCCGCTATATTTACTGCTCTTATTTTTTCTTTTTTAGGTGCCAGGGTGGTAAGCAGTATTAGGAAAGAAGACATAAAAATTATTGTTCTTTTTTTGCTTGTAATTGTGGCAGCTTATACTTTCTTGAGAAAAGATTTTGGATTAAATCATGCCCCTAAATTAAATGCATCTAAAACAGTTATCTATTCTTTAATCACAGGTTGCGTGCTTGGATTTTATGATGGTTTTTTTGGACCGGGTACAGGTAGTTTTTTAATTGTAATATTTATTAGTTTGTTTGGATTCAGCTTTCTTGTTTCATCCGTTTCTGCTAAACTAATTAATTGCGCTACCAATATTTCCGCGCTGAGTTATTTTATGTATACAGGCCAGATCAATTATCAATTGGCTATTCCCGTTGCTGTGTTTAATATGGTAGGTTCTTTTTTGGGAGCAAAAATGGCGATAAAAAAAGGCAGCGCATTTATAAGAACATTATTTTTGTTTATTGTTACCTGTATGATATTAAAATTTGGATATGATGTTTTTTTAACATATAACTTATAACTCACAACTTATAATTTAACACAATGAAACTATTTGACGTTTATCCTTTATTCGATATTGAACCTGTGAAAGCTCAAGGTTCTTTTATCTGGGACAAAAATGGAACTAAGTACTTAGATCTATATGGCGGACATGCTGTAATATCCATTGGGCATACTCATCCGTATTATGTTAAGATGCTTACAGATCAATTAAATGCGATCGGTTTTTATTCTAACTCAGTAAAAATAAAATTACAGGAAGAGCTGGCAAATAAACTTGGAGAGCTTTCAGGATATACTGATTATCAATTATTTTTATGTAACAGCGGTGCTGAAGCAAATGAAAATGCAATGAAACTGGCATCATTCCATAATGGGAAGAAAAAAGTAATTGCTTTCAGCAAATCTTTTCATGGTCGGACTTCTCTGGCAGTTGCAGCTACAGATGATGCAAAAATAGTAGCACCGATAAATGTTACAGGGAATATTCAATTTTTGCCTTTTAATGATGAAGCCGCTTTTGAAAAAGCAATGAACGATGATATTTGTGCGGTAATTATTGAAGGCATGCAAGGCGTTGGTGGTGTGCAGATTCCCACAACTAAATTTTTGCAAAAAATAAAATCGCTTTGCGAAAAACATAAAGCCTTGATGATACTTGATGAAGTACAATCCGGTTATGGTCGTTCCGGAAAATTTTTCTCTCACCAACATTCTAACGTAAAACCTGATATTATTACTACTGCAAAAGGTATGGGTAATGGGTTTCCGGTGGCGGGAGTTTTAATTCATCCTGATATTAAACCTAAACACAGTATGTTAGGAACCACTTTTGGTGGAAATTATTTAGCTTGTGCTGCCGCTATTGCTGTATTGGATGTGATCAAAAAGGAAAATCTTATTGAAAATTCTTTACAAATTGGTAACTATTTAACTGAACACGTGAAGACGATAGAAGGTGTAAAGGAAGTGCGTGGCTATGGATTAATGGTAGGTATTGAATTAGAAATACCCTGTGCTGATATTCGTAATGCATTATTAAATGAGCACAAAATATTTACAGGTTCATCTTCAGATAAAAATACGTTGAGGATATTGCCTGCTTTGAATGTTACGAAAAAGGAAATAGATATCTTCTTGACTGCATTTAAAAATGTATTATCAAAACAATTATTAAAGAGCCAATGAAATTTTTTACAACCGTAAACGATGTTAAAGATATTGACGCATTAGTGCAAGAAGCATTAATGCTTAAAAAGAATCCGTATGCTTTTTCTGAAATCGGAAAAAATAAAACATTAGGGTTGATATTTATGAACCCGAGTTTGCGTACTCGGTTGAGTACTCAAAAAGCTGCTATCAATTTAGGGATGTCGGTTATGGTGATGAATATTGATAAAGAAGGTTGGGCGTTAGAAATGGAAGATGGTGCAGTAATGAACGGAACAACAGTAGAACATGTGAAAGATGCAGCGGCCGTAATGGGACAGTATTGTGATGTGATTGGAATACGTTGTTTCCCTTTATTGAAAGATAAAGAAGAAGATTATAGTGAGAGAGTATTAAAAAGTTTTATGAAGTATTGTAATGTTCCTGTTGTTAGTTTAGAAAGTGCGACACTTCATCCTTTGCAAAGTTTAGCGGACCTTATTACTATTAAAGAACAATGGAAAGGTAAAACTAAACCAAAAGTTGTACTTACTTGGGCACCACATATAAAATCATTACCACAAGCGGTTGCCAATTCTTTTAGCGAATGGATGTGCAAAGCTGACGTTGATTTTACAATCACCCATCCGGAAGGATATCAATTGAATGAAAATTTTACAAAAGGTGCAAAAATTGTTCTTGATCAGGATGAAGCTTTGCGTGATGCTGATTTTATCTATGTTAAAAATTGGTCGTCGTACAATGATTATGGAAAAATAATTTGTACAGATAGTAACTGGATGCTTACAAATAAAAAATTGAAGATTACTAACAACGCAAAAGTAATGCACTGTTTACCGGTTCGTAGGAATGTGGAGTTAAGTGATGAGATTCTGGATGGGCCTAATTCATTGGTACTAAATCAAGCACAAAATCGTTTATTTGCCGCGCAGGTAGTGTTGAAGAAGATACTTGAAAAATAGTTAATTAAGCAATTAAATCCTACCTAAATTAATTAATTAATCTTTAACTAATTACCCCACCGAAAAGTTTTCTGTTCCAATCCACAAAGATCAAGTACCCTGTCAATTACTGTTGCAGCAAGTTCCTCAAATGTTTTAGGCTGACTATAAAATGATGGGCTTGCCGGACAAATAATTCCACCTGCTTCGGTAACAGTTTTCATATTGTTGATATGAATTAAACTAAGTGGTGTATCACGCGTCACTAAAATTAATTTTCTTCTTTCTTTTAAGATAACATCAGCCGCTCGTGTTGTCAGGTCGTTAGAAATGCCACTTGCAATACGTGCTAAAGTTCCCATGGAGCACGGACAAACAATCATGGTATCATATTTAGCGGAGCCGGATGCGAATGGCGCGAAAAAATCTGCTTTGTTAAAAATTGTGAATGGAAGTTTTTCATAATCAGTATTTTGTAATTCAAATTTCCAAACTTCTTTTGCGTTGTCGCTCATCACAATACTAACAGTTTCTATTTGTTCATGTAGCTGTTCCAATTTTTGTAACAATACCTTTGCATAGATCGCTCCACTTGCACCTGTAATTGCTACTACAATTTTATGTTTGTTTTTTTTCTGCATTTAAAAGAGATTTCTTTTTTGCGATCGATATAATAAAGGGTTTATTTTAATAATTCTTTAGCTAACGTCATTAAGCCGAGGCTAGCTTTTTCTTTTATAACTGTTAAATTATTTATCCCGTTTACTTTTACATCACTTGGGTCAATTAAATATTTTGGAACATTCTTAGGAATATAATCTATCAAGCCTGCTGCAGGGTAAACAGCCATTGACGTACCAACTACCATAAAAACGTCTGCTTGTTCAGCAATTACATAAGCCATATCCATTGCCGGGACAAGTTCACCAAACCATACTATATGCGGACGAAGTTGTGATCCTTTTTCGCACTTATCGCCTAATTTTATTTCATCACCTTTTATTTTGTATACAAGAGAAGGATTAGTTGTACTGCGGCTCTTTGTTATCTCACCATGCAGATGAAGCACTTTTTTTGAACCTGCACGTTCATGTAAGTCATCAATATTTTGTGTGATAATATGCACATCGTATTTTTTTTCCAACTCCACCAAAGCATAATGTGCTTCATTGGGTTTTGCCTGTAATACTTGTTTTCGTCTTTTGTTATAAAAATCTAAAACCAATGCTTTATTCTTTTCCCATGCTTGTGGTGTCGCTACTTCATTTATATCATATTCCTCCCATAATCCACCGCTGTCGCGAAAAGTTTTAATACCACTTTCCGCGCTGATGCCTGCACCTGTGAATACAACTAACTTTTCTTTCATAGTTTATAAAAGTAAAAATTAAACGTTAATTGGCAATTTTAAAAATCGGTTAATTTAAAATTTAACAGGTAGGTTATATCTCACAGAAACGGCTTTCCCATTTTGTTTTCCCGGGTTCCATTTTGGCATTTTGTTTACCATTTCAACTATTTGTTTTTCCAGTTCTTTGCTGTATGGATTTAATAATTTTGCACCAATGGCTTTGCCTGTTTTATCAATAATAATTTCAATAACGATAGGAGAAGAGGATTGAATATTTTTTTGTACATACTTCATTAATTCCGTTTGCCCTCCAGGGAACTCGGGCATTTCATCAGCAACAGTATAAATGGAATCACTTTCAATAGTTCTATCAACAGAAGCATTTTTTGTAGGAATGTATTGCTCTGCTTTTTCTTTTTGGTACGGTACAGAACGAGACCTTTTTTCTGTTTCATTTGTTTTGTATTCTGCACTTTTTGGAACTGCAGTAGATGCAGCTATAGAAGGAGCTGCTTTATCAACTGATTCGTCCATCTTTTCATCGGAAACAATTGCGTTTGAATTTTTATCAGTCGTTGGAAAGGATGCAATACCACCAGCCTTATTTGAAGCGGTTGTATTTGAATTAGCTTTTATTTTTTCTTGTAGTTTAAACGCTAATGGTTTAGCATTCTTTTTAATTTCTGATTGAACCTCTTTATTTTTTGTGATTGGACTTGCAAAATTTATGGAATCGGTAGCGTTTGGTTCATTTGTAATAGCAGGTAATGGAAGAGGAGCCGGCTTTTTCATATCAGCAACATTTTTTTCTTCCATTCTGGTTGATGTGAATTCTTTGAATAAAAATACACTTCCAATTAATAATAATAATCCGGCAGCGACAGCAGTAATTGCTCTATAATTGATTTTAATTATTTTTTTCTTGTTTACAATTGGAGCAATACGTTCATTTATTTTTTGATTGATAAGTCCAATACGATTTCTGTCTTTTACTATTTCTAACCCTTCTAACGCATCAGAACAGAGGTCACAATCAACTAAATGTTTTTCCATAGCATGGCGTTCTTTAGTCGACAGTTTATTATCAATATAATCAAAGATTGTTTGCTCCGAAATACAATCGGTTGGTGTAAATATTTTATTTTTTGACAGATCGCTCATTGTTTGGACTCAATACAATTTTTTAAATTTCGTTTGCCATTTTGTATATAACTCTTTACATTATTCATGCTGAAGTTGGTAGCCTCAGTTACTTCCTGGTAACTCTTTTCCTGTAAAAAGAATAATTGGATACATAAACGTTGTTCTGCATTTAAACCCTTCATACACTCTTCCATGTAGGTCAATTGAATTTCTATTTTGTTCTCTTTAATGAGATGCACATTCTGATCAAATTCCATAAGTCCCGTTAAGTCCTTATGCATCTCCCTGTTATGCTTTAGTTTGGTTGCTCCTGCACGCAATTGCATTAAACAATAATTCTTACATACCATGTGTAACCAGCCTTTGAATTGCTGAATTTCATGCTTTCTCAGATCCACCAATAATTTTTCGAAAATATGCATACTTGCATCCTGCGCTTCATCCTCATCCTTCAGATATTTCATGCACACACCAAATATCAAATGTGTATGACGTTGAAATAATACTCCCACGTAAGTATTGTCATTAGTTTGCTTGTAATGACTAACCAATTCAAGATCATTGTATGTAGCTAATTTTGTTGAGTGCATTTGTTCAGAAATATTTTATTTCCCTTCAACTATTTTTTTTATTTCAACCAAAATTGGGTTCCAGCCTTCACCATTGTTATAGGATTCTTTATATCTTTTTTCGCCTTCCGCAACTTTTGAGTAATCACCTTGAGTAACGGTTAAAATAGTTTGCCCGTTTTTACCTTCTAGTTCATAGGTTACTGTCAGATAATTTTCCGGGATATCCGGCATAGATGAATTTGGATCAATCACAGTATATGCTAAAAATTTCTCCGGTTTTATTTCTACAATGTTTCCTTTTACAAAAACCATTTCTTTCCCTTCATACGCTCCTTTCCATAACAAAGAATTTCCAACTTTCCAATCAGAAACTGTTTCGCAGCCAAACATATATTTTTTTGTTTGCTCAGGATTTACCAATGCATCCCACACTTTTGCAGCAGGTGCATTTATGGTAATGATATTTTTTATAAATAATTTATCCATTGTTTTGTTTGTTCATTAAGGTATAATTTTCCTGAAATTTACGATGTTTTAAACACACTACCAATTGATCCTGTTTCTGTGGGCTTCAATTCAAAAATTGATTTTGGTGTAAGCCCTTCTTCTTTGCGGTGCGATACATAAAGTATTGTTGTTTTACTTTCCTTGGCTATTTTATTAATTAAAGTTATTACTAGTGACGCGTTGGCATCATCAAGTCCGGAAGTAGGTTCATCCAATATTAATAAAGGAGGATGTTTAACCATTGCTCTTGCAACAAGTACCAATCGCTGCTGCCCGAGTGTTAAGTTAGAAAATAAAACTTGTTTCAAATCATTCATATTGATGAGTGATAACCATTCACCAGTAAGTTTCAGTTGTAGATCGGATGGTTGTATGTACAAACCGATAGAATCCAGGAAACCTGAAACGATCATGTGTTCAACTGTGTGATGCTTGCTGAACAGATCAGTCATGGAAGAAGTAAAATAACCAATTTTATCTTTGATGTCCCAAACACTTTCACCGGTTCCTTTTTTTCTTCCGAATAAAATTAATTCCTGACCATATCCTTGTAGATTATCCCCAGTGATTATGGATAGAAGCGTTGTTTTTCCAGAACCATTGGGTCCTATCAGTTGCCAGAATTCACCTGCATTGATCTCCCAATTGATATTATTTAAAATAGTTTTGTTGCCATAACTTACGGATACAGAATTAAAAGCCACCAGCGTTTTATTTTCTATAACATAGTTATGAATGGGTGAAGGAATACTGCCGGTAAAAGAATTGTTGATGGTTTGTTGATCCAAGTAAGCTTTGCTGCTGCTATGATAAACAATAGTATTATTATTATCTATGCTGATGGCATTGGCAATAAAATTTAAAACATCGGATGTGCGATTGACAAGTTGGATGATGATTGTATGGCTTGCAATTTCCTGCAAATGTGTACGAAAAGATTGTTGCGAAGCTATATCAAGATTATCAAATGGATTATCTAAAATTAAATAATCCGGCTTTTTTGAAAGGCAATACTGAAGTAATGTTTTTCTTTGTTCGCCGCCCGATAAAAACCGTAAGCTGCGGTTAACTTCAGTTGCCACTTTAACACGATCATGCCTGTATTCTTCTTCAATAATTTCATTTATCAAATGATCGGAAAAAATATTGCCTTTAAGAGTATTGAATTCAGAAAGTTTCCCAGATGATCTTCCATTCAATAATTGCTGAATGAATAAATGTTTGTTTGCATTGTTGGATAAAAAAACTGCCCAATGATTATACGTTTTCATATTAGACATTAACTTGGTAGGTAATGATTTGCTTTCCATTCACACATGGCACGTAATCTTAATGTTATCAAAAACAAAAAAATCATTTTTTATCATAATGATCAGTGTTTCCATTCACACATAGCTATTTCCCTAAACTCTTAACAAAAATACTTTCCAGTTCAGCAGCAGTACTTCTATTCAATGTTTCATTTACAAGTAAATTTATAGTATTAGGAGTTGCGGCACTACCTGCATGAGCAATAACTCCATTGCTTTTTAAATTATCGGAATACGTTTGAGTAGGTATATCTTTTACAACTAATTTAAAAATATTGGTACCGTTAGGGATACGTTGTATCTCAAAATTATTGTGTGCCGATAATTTCTGAATTAATTCTTCTGATATTTTAACAGCTTTTGCATGACGATCAAGAAAGCCATCCACATAATGAATTGCCACAGCAGCGTATGGCCATACTTGCGGAACACCCGAACCAAACATCCTGCGTGCATTAAACATTGGTGCGATTAATTCTTTCGGTCCTGCAAGAATAGCTCCCGCCGCTGCATTAAAATATTTATAAAGCGAAACATAAACGGTATCAAATAGTGAAGCATATTCTGCCGGCGATTTACCTGAGTAAGCCGAAGCAAGAAATATTCGTGCACCATCCAAATGCATTTTAATATCATTGCTGCGGGCAAGTGCAGATATTTGTTTCATTTGCTCGAAGTCAAATAGTTCGCCCGACTTTCTCCGCATAGGAGATTCTATTGATATAACCCCTATCTTTTCAGCAACTCTGCCAGTAGTAGTTTTCTTTATAACATTGTTTACATCTTCCAATGTAAATGTAGTTTTATCGGGAGCTAAAGGAATAAGATTCAAGTGACTCAATACCTGGCAGGCATCACCGGTATCATTATAAACATGACTTTCATTTTGAATGAGCACTCTGCTGCTATTACCTGCCAATGAACGGATAGCGAGATGATTCGCCAATGTTCCGGATGGCATAAATATAGCCGCCTCCTTTCCTAACAGTGTCGCAAATTTATTTTCCAATTCTTCCACACAACCATGTTGCGAATAGGAATCAGCTTTGAGGTCACCCTTTTCAGTAAGTTGTACTAATAACTGAGCATACTCAGCCGGCGAAAGATTAAGGCCATCTGTTGTAAAGTCTACGATCATTTTTTGTGATTTAGTATTAACAGCTTCATGCTTAGAAGCGAAAGTAGGCAAAGCGAAAGCAGGAATCAATGCTCCGGCTGTAGATAGTTTTATGAAATTTCTGCGATGTAAGTTGTCCATGCTTTTTTAATTTTAAGGATGAAGATAAAAAATTGATAGACGTTTAACTACATTTGTTATTGTGTTTCGTCACAAAGGTAAAAATAGAACATTTATTCATAATTTAAGATTAGCGGCAATTTTAAAAAAGTTGACAGCCACTCTCTTTATTTTCTCCAAAGGCCTCTATCTCAAGAAAATTATCTGCTTCCCAGACTACTGCGGCTATTGTTAAGTATAAAATATCCTCGAATAGATGAAGCTTGCATCTCTCCATTCGAGGCTCTTCTAACGTTTTAAAGTAATTTATTGGACTTTTCATTTTCATCTGAAAAGTCCTACTTTAATTATTCTCAATTACATCAGATGCTCATTGGTTATCCAACGTCTCTTGTTAATTTATAATGCAATTACCCTGTTCCCTTTCTTCCGTTGAAATTTTTTATCTAAATTTACTACAAAACATATTGCATCCTTTGAAAGAACAAACATAGGATGACGTATTGAATTAGCATTATAGTTTATTAATAAATTTAACTTATATAAAGTCTAATCTTAAAATAAATTTTACGAAGAATGAAAAAAATAAAAGTAGCAATCAATGGTTTTGGTAGGATAGGAAGAATTTCTTTTCGAGTAATCTTGGAGCGCTCTAATATTGAAGTAGTCGCGATAAATGACCTGACCGACAGCAAAACACTTGCGCATCTTTTAAAATATGATTCTGTTCATGGTATTATAAATGCGGATGTGAAATCGGAGGAGCATGCTATTATTGTAAACGGAAAAAAAATTAATGTGTATGCCGAAAAAGATCCCGTTAATCTCCCTTGGAAAGATCTTGATATTGATGTAGTGATAGAATCGACCGGATTTTTTTTAGATAAAGCAACAGCCGGAAAACATATTACAGCCGGCGCAAAAAAAGTAATTATTTCAGCGCCTCCCAATACCAATGATATTAAAACAGTTGTATTGGGTATTAATGATGATATATTAACAAAAGAGGATGTGATCATTTCCAATGCATCCTGTACAACAAATTGTGCAGCGCCAATGATCAAAGTATTGGATGAGAATTGGGGATTGGAAGATGGTTACATCACTACTGTTCATTCTTATACCGGTGATCAGCGTTTACATGATGCTCCGCACAAAGACCTGCGAAGGGCAAGGGCAGCAGCGCTTTCAATTGTTCCAACATCCACCGGCGCAGCAAAGGCGATAACCCGGATATTTCCGCATCTGGAAGGAAAACTTGGCGGATGCGGTATGCGTGTGCCTGTTCCGGATGGTTCATTAACGGATATTACGTGTGTGCTTACAAAGCCTGTAACGGTAAAAGAAATAAACGCGACATTTAAAAAAGCAGCGCAAAACAACTTAAAAGGAATTTTAGAATATACTGAAGATCCTATTGTTTCCATTGATATCGTTGGTAATCCTCATTCCTGTATTTACGATGCGGAGTTTACTTCTGTAATTGGTAATATGATAAAAGTAATTGGTTGGTATGATAATGAGTATGGTTATAGCAGCAGAGTAGCTGATCTTATTCAAAAAATAATGATATAAAAACAGATTTATTTAAAATATTTTAATTCCAGGTTTATACCGTCAAACACCGCATAACTATTGTAGTTTACCCATTCGCCCAAATTAACATAGGTGCTTTCATTTGGCAATTTTATATTCAAGGGTAAATGCCGGTGTCCAAAAATAAAATAATCAAAATGTTCTTTTTGCAAGATTTTTTTGGCATATACTATTAACCATTCATTTTCTTCACCGGTAAATTTTTCATCCTCATTTCCATTCGATAACCTGCTTTTCCGGGACCAAAAATTCCCCATACTCATCGCGAAATTTGGATGGAGGCGCGCAAACAACCATTGACAAACAGGATTAGCAAATACTTTTTTAATGAATTTATAACCTTTATCGCCCGGGCCTAATCCATCGCCATGGCCGAGATAAAATTTCTTCCCGTTATATTCACGTACAATGGGCTCACGATATAAAGTAACACCTAATTCTTTTGGTAAATAATCAAACATCCACATATCATGATTGCCGGTAAATAATGTAACAGGTATGCCGGAATCAACTATCTCCGCTATTTTTCCGAGCAATCGTACAAAGCCTTTTGGTACTGTATTTTTATATTCAAACCAAAAATCAAACAAGTCGCCCATCAAATAAATTTCATCAGCATCTTGTTTTATTTCATCCAACCATTTGACGATACGTTTTTCCCGCTCCAAACTTTTTTCGAAATTGGGTACTCCCAAATGAAAATCAGACGCGAAATATATTTTTTTATTTGGGTTCAATAGAATGATTATTGATAAATGACAAAATTAATTCTTTTTAGTAATTTTATATAGAATAAAATGAATATCATCCACCTATTAGGATTATCTTGATATTAAGAAAGGATATTAATAGAGGAAGATGATATTAACAAAGATTAATTTTTAATTATTTTTTTCCTTAAAATACCTTTGTCATAATCTAATTCAATAAAGTACATCCCTTTAGCTTGATCGGAAATATCAAAGCTAAACTGGGAGCCAGAAAGATTGATTTTTTCTATTATCTTTTGACCTTCGATATTAAGTATTTTAATAGTAACATTATTTATCAGATGGTTGATCGAAATTTTTGTCTCTCCTTTTGTTGGATTTGGATACAATGAAATTGTTGTTTCATTCAATAAAACATTAGAAATTCCTGTGGTACTTGTATTTTGTACATTAACTGAAAAACCACTATTTCTAATTATATTTCCTAAATAATCTTTGCCGATACTATGACAATAAGAGCAGGAGTCACCGGAAGCAGTGTATATTCTCATACATACATTATATATAGTGTCAACTGTGTATATATGTGAGGGGGTCGCAAGTGTTGAGGTGGTACCCTCACCAAAATCCCAATGATAACCCATTGCCATAGATGATGTTTGAGGATCTACAGTTAAGGTGAAATTATTTTTGAGAGAATCATAAGATGTTGTATAATAAGCAGTACATGCGTTTGGCATACCTTTTAAGAAAATAACACCTCCCTGATAATTTCCAACGATCATGTCGATATATCCATCATTATTAATATCAGCCATACAGGGAGCTGTTTGTGTGCCTTCCCATACATTCATAAAAGTAGAATCCACTAATACAAATACTCCTTTAGGGTTCCCAACAATAACATCGTAAAGGCGTAGATAACCACTTTCGGCACCTGTCAACAATTTGGTAACGCCGCCTTGTTTAAACACAAAAGGGTGGGTATACCCCGTACTATATCCATATTGATTCACTTTTATATTTCCAAAAAAGTGGGTAATGGAATCTATCACAGGCATTGCTTCTGTTCCTGTTCCAATATGATGATAGTATGCGATCTTTCCATTGCGTCCGCCAATTACCAAATCCTTTTTACCATCACCATCCACATCTACAATTTGTGGTGCCGCATAATCACCTATATCAATTACTCTGTTATTAGAATTTTTAAAATTTGCTTGTGTAGGAGTTGCTGCAAATATTGCTGTACCTGCACCTCCGGTGTTTTCAAAATAGTAAAGTTTACCATCTACTCCTCCAATGATCATGTCCGCATCACTATCACCATCCATATCACCAAAGGTGGGGATCATATTATAAATGCCGAGTGAACTATAGTTATTATAATCACGAGTTATCAGGTCAAACTTGGGTTTGGTTGCAGTTCCAATATTATGAAACTGCGCTATTTTATGATCAGAAACAGCGCCACTTTTAAAATAACCGTAATTACCTATGAACAAGTCTTGTAAGCCGTCATTGTCATAATCAAAAAATACAGGATAAGCACCTTCCCCCACTTCTATCATATTGTCTTGAAGTAAATTTGATTGTTGAAATTGAAACACAGGAAAAGCAGTGGCTCCAATATTTTTATAATAAACCACACTATTGAAATTTTCGGATGCATTAGGGGAATTAGGACTTGCGATCAGATCCTTTATTCCATCGTCATTCACATCCACATAATAGGCGCAAGGAAACTGAGTTAAATTAACAGCGGTAGTGCTATTATTAAGGGAAGGGAATGCGGTGTCAACAGCAATCATATTTGCCGCTGTGGGAGTGCCACCATTGGTTAGCATGGTAAGGTTATTATACCCGATACCACCCACCACGAGATCTTTATCGCCATCGCCATTCAAATCCAAACACAATTCGCATGCACCCGAATGGCGATTGGCAGAACGTGATTTGTCATCACTGTTTTGGGTTGGCAACTGCGGATTAGGTACATTATAGCATAGCAGACCCAAGCCCTTGTTCTGCCAGCAAGTATCATGTAATGTAAAAGCATTGGTATATTGGTCTTCGGCTGCATAAGCACCCCAATAGTTATTTCTTACTTTAAATTTTAAACTATCACAATTGTTATATAATTCCATGCTTTGGTTTTGATGATATTCCATATAAGTACCGGTAATAGCAAAAGTGATAACATCTATATCGCCATCTCCGTCAATATCGCTAAAGGCAGGAACATCAACCGAACTTATATACAAATTATAGGAGGCCCCTGTTGGTGGATTATATTGTGATTTCTGTTGTGTCACAACTTTTTGAAACTGCAAACCTGTTGCTACAGACGAGGTGTTTTTATAAACATCAAAACCTCCGCCTATGTCTGAGTAACTAAAAATATCCTCTTTACCATCACAATTATAATCTATTAATAATGCCCAATCATGAAGTGCGGGAAATTTACTTTCATATCGCGGGTCATACCTGTAATCAACCGCTCCAACTGTTCCTTTATTTATGAATGTACGTGTTTTATTTCCGGTGCGGTCAAATACAAACAGGTCTTTTATGCCATCTAAATTCAAATCAATATTGGATACCTGGACATTATTTAAACCGCCAGCCCAGGGATTAGCAATATAGCTGCCATTAATTTTTACCGGTATTGAATCATAACGTTGGAAAAAAGGTTGGGAATAACCGAAATTAACCGATATAAAAAATGATGCAATAATTAAAACGATAGCCGGTTGTTTCATTTGTAATGAATTAATGTATTACAAATATATGAAAATGAGAAGGTAAAACAGTTTTCCTGCTTTTTTGGGAGTATGGTTATTCACGGTAATAAACAAAAACAATTATCTTTGATTAATATTCTGCTTTTTTATAATATTAGGAGTAAATATTTAACTATGACACAAAAAATTCTAACTGATATTATTAAATCGTTTGGGTGTTTGGCAAAAAATAAATTATGATCAAAATAACTCTACCCGATGGTTCTGTTCGTGAATACGCAAAAGGGACCACAGCGCTACAAATAGCGCAATCGATCTCCGAAGGTTTAGCACGAAATGTTTTAGCGGCAAAAGTTAGTCTCGCAAGCAGCGAAGGCCCCGGCGAAGTGTGGGATGCTACACGCCCCATTAACAGTGATGCACGTGTGGTGTTGTTAACAATGAATGATGTAGAAGGCAAATCAACGCTTTGGCATTCGTCAGCACATTTACTGGCAGAAGCTATTGAAGCGATCTATCCTGGAACAAAATTCGGTATTGGCCCACCGATTGAAAATGGTTTTTATTATGATATTGATCTTGGAGGAAAAACTATTTCAGCGGAAGACTTCAAAAAAATTGAAGATAAAATGCTGGAACTTGCACGCCAGGGAAATGCTTATATGCGCAAAGAAGTTAGCAAAGCGGATGCAATCAATTATTTCAAAGAAAAAGAAGACCCTTATAAACTCGACTTGCTGGAAGGTTTGCAGGATGGATCCATTACATTTTATACTCAAGGAAATTTTACTGACCTCTGCCGCGGGCCGCATATCCCTAATACAGGCTTTATTAAAGCGGTGAAGCTGATGAATGTTGCAGGAGCATATTGGCGCGGTGATGAAAAAAACAAGATGCTCACACGGCTTTATGCTATCACTTTCACAAAACAAAAAGACCTCACTGATTATTTAATTTTATTAGAAGAAGCCAAAAAGCGCGACCATCGTAAGTTAGGAAAGGAATTAGAGTTATTCGCTTTCTCAGAAAAAGTAGGAATGGGTTTACCATTATGGCTTCCAAAAGGCACTGCATTGCGTGAACGCTTAGTGCAGTTCTTACAAAAAGCGCAGGTGAAAGCAGGTTATTTACCGGTAATAACACCGCACATCGGTAATAAAAATTTATACATCACTTCCGGCCATTATGAAAAATATGGCGCAGATTCTTTCCAGCCTATCAAAACTCCGCATGAAGGAGAAGAATTTTTCTTAAAGCCAATGAACTGTCCGCATCACTGCGAAATTTATAAAGTATCTCCAAAATCATATAAAGATCTACCGGTGCGTTATTCGGAATTCGGAACGGTCTATCGTTATGAACAAGCCGGCGAATTGCATGGTTTAACACGTGTTCGCGGCTTTACACAGGATGATGCGCATTTATTTTGTCGCCCTGACCAAGTAAAAGAAGAATTCTGTAAAGTGATTGATCTTGTGCTATATGTATTCAAAGCATTGGATTTTCAGGATTATACAGCACAAATATCCTTACGTGACCCGAATAATAAAACTAAATACATTGGTTCGGATGAGAACTGGCACCTGGCGGAGCAAGCCATCATAGAATCAGCAGCAGAAAAAGGGTTGAAAACAGTTATTGAATTAGGCGAAGCGGCCTTCTACGGGCCTAAATTAGATTTTATGGTAAGGGATGCTATCGGTCGCAAATGGCAGCTAGGAACCATTCAGGTGGATTATAACCTACCGGAGCGTTTCGAATTGGAATATACAGGCAGCGATAATATGAAGCATCGTCCGGTAATGATACACCGTGCGCCATTTGGCTCATTGGAGCGTTTTGTAGCTGTTTTAATAGAACATTGCGCTGGAAAATTTCCGCTGTGGCTGACTCCTGAGCAGGTTGCGATATTGCCAATAAGTGAAAAATACAATGATTACGCAAAAAAAGTTTTAGAATTACTAAAAAATTACGATATTCGCGGGCTCGTTGACGACCGTAACGAAAAGATCGGTAAAAAAATACGTGATACTGAATTACAAAAAGTGCCGTATATGTTGATAGTAGGGGAAAAGGAAGAGGCTGAAAATAAAATATCGGTGCGTAAACAAGCAGAAGGTGATCTGGGAAGCTTTAGTATTGAGGACTTTGCTAAGATCATCAACAATGAAATTGAAAAATTAAAAGTTGAATAAAAAGTGATTAAGTAAATAGTTAATTAAGTAATTAAGGCAAAGCATAGCAAACACAGCCTAAATTCAATCATTTAACTATTACCAATAACTAAATAATAGGAGGAACAAAGTATAGCAGCACCATTTAATCCAGGTAATAAGTTTACCAAGCCGGGCGGTAACAAATTCGTTAAGCCTGCAAGTACAGGGCCTCGCCCTGATAGCCGTTTCGGTAGGGGCGGGCCCAGAAGAAAAGAAGATCTTCATAACATTAATGGACGCATCAGGGCAACCGAAGTGCGTGTGGTTGGTGAAGGTATTGAACAAGGGGTTTTCCCGATAGCAAGAGCGTTAGAGATCGCGAAAGAAGTTGGACTCGATCTGGTTGAAATATCACCAAATGCTGAACCACCGGTTTGTAAGGTAGTTGATTATAAAAAGTTTTTATACGATCAAAAAAAGAAACAAAAAGAACTTAAAGCGAAAGCTGCGAAAACAGTAATTAAAGAAATTCGTTTCGGCCCGCAAACAGATGATCATGATTTTAACTTTAAGAAAAATCACGCGATCAAGTTTTTGCAGGAAGGTTCAAAAGTAAAAGCGTTTGTATTTTTTAAAGGACGTTCTATTTTATTTAAAGAGCAAGGCGAAATTTTATTGTTACGCTTTGTAAATGAATTAGAAGAATACGGAAAAGCAGAACAGTTACCGCTTTTAGAAGGTAAAAAAATGATAATGGTAATCGCACCCAAAAAGAAATAGTTGATAGTTGTTGGTTGCCAGTTGATAGTTTATAATTCATAATTCATAACTCAAGTAAGATGCCTAAAATGAAAACGAATTCCAGTGCTAAGAAGAGATTCAAAGTAACGGGAACAGGAAAAGTAAAAAGAAAACATGCTTTCAAAAGCCATATCCTGACTAAAAAATCCACTAAAGCAAAACGTGCGTTAACGCATTCAGGTTTAGTTGATAAATCTGATATGCCTCGTGTAAAAGCGATGCTTACTATCGGGAAATAAATAGTTATAAGATACAAGTGATGAGTTATAAGTGAACTCATAATTAATAACTTATAACTCATCTCTCATAATTCATAACTAAAAAAACAATTAATTATAAACCCGGTACTCAGCATCAAGATTCTACTAAAATGGAACGCTGCTTACCAAAAAACTAAAACAACATGCCTAGATCGGTTAACTCGGTGGCTTCAAGAGCCAGAAGAAAGAAAATCCTAAAACAAACAAAAGGTTATTGGGGTGCAAGAAAAAACGTTCTTACAATAGCTAAAAACGTTCTTGAAAAAGGTTTAACTTACGCTTACCGCGATAGAAAACAAAAGAAACGTAATTTCCGTGCTATCTGGATACAACGTATCAATGCAGGTGTTCGTCCTTACGGAATGTCTTACTCTCAATTTATGGGAAAAGTTCATTCCAAAAATATTGACCTGAACCGTAAAGTATTAGCTGATTTAGCAATGAACAACCCTGATGCTTTTAAAGCAGTGGTTGAATCAGTGAAATAGAATTTATTTTTTCATTTATACAAAACAATCCGTTTCGCAGTATGCGAAACGGATTGTTTGTTTTTATTGTGTTCTAATATAAAATTTATTTCATCTCGAAAGCGGGGAGTTTTAGTACAAATGACCATATGGAAAACTATTGTTTATCAAATCACTAAACTGTTATAGAAGTACGTCAGCCCCGCTTTTAGCAATACCTTGTTACCGGTTCGTGCTCCTTTTCTTTCTTGTTGCTATCTGTCCATGTTGCAGTGTCTTGGTGCGCTGGCTTGGTAGCGCTTTTGCATTTTTGTCAGGTCTTGTGCGACAGGAAAAAATCAAATGTGCTACCAAGTGTGTGATTGAGAATTGGTTCCAACGCATTAAAACTTATACTTTACAACCAACATTAGTTCCTCCAATTTCAACTTGTCAGCATTTGAAACCGAAAGGGTAAATAAAGTATCTAAATCAATATCCGAATTAATTCCTTTACAGAGTTTTAAATCGTCTACTCTCGAAAGATGTGTAGCAATGGTGTCTACATTGATAGTAAAGGTAGCAGGATTATCTTTTACTTTTGCAATAAGCATAATACTTTCTATTTCAGCAGTATCAAATGGTTGAACCATATATGGCAATCTTGATTTATCAATTGTCAAATCAATGGTGCCATTCTTTTTTAATAGATACCACTCGTTTGGTAAATCATGCTTCATATTAAGTGCTAAATGTAAGCCTGTTTCTTTTAAACCTTGTTTGATGGCCTCTAGCTGATCTTTTATTACTGCGTTGGCGGCCATTTTTAAACCAGAACCTCCTTCTCTTGCCGTGTATTTTACATGCACTATAACATCCGATATGGTATTGTAATCAAACTGTTTAACTTCTGTTGGAAGCTCCAATCTCCAACTGCTTATAGCACCTGTGTTTTCAAAAGGTAAATAGCGTTCGTCTCTAAAGTTTAGTTCAAAAGTGCCACTATCATTTTGTGCAGTACTTGTTGCAATAGATTGAATGGCTCCAATATTATAGATAAAACGATTATCGCCAACTATTATATCTTCAGTATAATTGCCAGGGTCGTGGGTGTTTTTTCTGTATCGATTATTTACTAATGATAGTTTAGCGCTTACAGAGGTGTATGGGCCAGCTATACATGGTAAGCTAACACTCACAGATTTTAATCTTCTAAAATATTGTCCAGGATAATCCATATCATATACTACTTCAGGTATTTCAAAATCGCAAATGCCTGATGCGCGAAGTCTAACTAAAGCCAATGGATCGAGTAATGCAAGTGAAACGTGTTTGGTAATTTCGTACTCTCGTTTGTTTTTATCCAAGTAACCAGTTTCCATGCGTTTGATGTCATGAATTAAATTGTCGGCAGATTGCAAGCCCTTTTTCATGCTATCCCAATAACCGTAGGAGATATATGAGTCATCATTCCCCAATTCAAAGCGGTAACAACGTTCTGCTTTTTTAGAAAAATCATGTGCTAATTGGTAAGATTTAAAATATACTCCACTAATTTGCCCAATCATCCAATCGTACAACTCTTTGTTGGTGAATTTAGCACGCATAAAATCATCTGTTTTTTTTGCGTTTTCAATTTGTATTTCATGATTTTTTAAATCAGTTACTGCAATTTCTGTACGTATTTCGGCAGCAGTAATTTGTTTGTCAATAGAGGCTATTTCTTTTCCAGCAAGGCGCTCCTGAAGTTTCCAGTCGTCAAATCTTCTATCGTAGCCACCAAGTATGGATGCACGACTAGCTTCATAAGAAGCAATGGATCCTAAAATATTTAGAATATCAGCTCCTATACTGGTTGCACCAGAAATAGCAGATCCTCCAAGTTGCATTACCACTTCAGGTGATCCACCAAAGCCAGAAGCTCCAACGTGAAACTCAGGTATCAATCTCAACGCCCCTGCAATGGTTCTTACTATTTGAGCTTTAATTTGATAGTCATTAGCTTCACCTAGTTTATCTAAATTTAATTGTTCTTTCGGAATAATTTTTTCAATGGATGTATAATATTTTTGTCTTTCCTCAGTCACTTTTTTTGTTCGTTTCAATACTTCAATTTGCTGTTTCGATTCATTGATTTGAAGTTTTTTAATGTCTTTAACTGCATTAAGCACTTTTATTTCTAATTCACTTCTTAGCAACGATAAAGCCTCTGCATCTTTTTTCTCTAATGCTTGTAGTAATGAGTTCCCTAAACCTCTTACTTCTTGGGCAAGTTCGGATGCCTTTTGAGACAGCACATTAAAACGATAATAAGGAGTAGGAGCATTTAGTCCAGCTATTATTGATGATAAATCTAAGCCAGAAGCAGCGGTACGTACCAACATGGCGGGATCAATAGGAGGAGCAAATAATGCAAGACTTCTTTCTATACCATCAATATTTTGACAATGTCTGATTTTAAATAAGCGATCAGCTACGCGATCCCAATACTCAAACATTTTGTCGTTGGCAGGAATACAGAAATAGAGTAGGGCTAGTGTTACAGGAGATGGAGGTAACTCATTGCCACCTTCTGGCAATACGGATAAATCAGGAAGAATATTTTCCAATTCAATTAATCCATTTCCAAAACTGTCTATCTTAGCTTCCAGTTGATTATAGCTTTCATAAGGTTGCTTAATAACCGCTGGAATTATTTTTGGTTTTGGCCCTAATAATTTATCTGAAAGAATATACATCTGTGTGGCTTGTGCAACAGATTCCATTGTATCCTGTCTAAACAAATAATCGCCCCATTCTGTTAAGTTATCAATGTACTTCATCAACAAAGCTTTTTGATAAGCCACTGGTCGAAAACGGGCAATCACATCTGGTCTAAATGGTTTGTCTCTCCATTCCTCAATGGCAAATTCTAGTTCTTTAATATTAGGGTTGAATGAATCTGCTGTTGCATACATCAATGAATCAATACGCTGACTGATATAATCGGCATCTTGATTTAAATAGAAAGGTTTAGTCACCCAATATTTTTGTACACCAGTGCCAGGTAATGCACCTGTTGGATTAAACATGTAATGAAACCAAGTAAGTGCATCTTCAAAACGTTGATTTTTTGTAAGGCTTGTTGCAATATGAAGCGGCACTCTAAAAAATAAATCCCAGTTATAAGTACTGTAGCTACCATCACTACTAAAATCAAGATCCTCTATTGGGTATATGTATTCAACACCCGTGTTATTTTTGTATGCACCTTTAGGCACAACTTGAGTGTTAGGCGCATAATTTTTTTCAAATTCAAAATAGGCCTTACTAGTAGTTTCAACTTTATCAGATCTGAATAACTGAGTATCTCTTTTCATCAATGCAGGAATTCCATCTTTATACAAAATGCTTCGTAAAGCACAAACTAGTGGGTGATACATATTTTTAAATTGTTCGCCATAAGCAAGTGGTTCCTCTGCAATAAGCTCTTTAAGAAATTCATCCACAACTGGATCGCCAGACAGGCCAATCAATACATTTAAGAAAATATCTAAATTTGCATATTTACTTAACTCTTTGAGTATATCCTGAAAATCACTATCCGTTAATATTATCTTAATAGCTGTAGGAACATCTGCGGGAGGATTTTGCTGAAATTCATAAGTGATTTTTTTAAACCAATTGGTAATATCATCAAATAATTGAAAAACATCTGAAGCTGTTCTTTTCTCTGAGTCATTAAAAATAGAAGTGGATAGAGTTGCATTTTCCTTACGATCTTCTTTTTTATAAAAACCAGGAATGATAACATAAGCATGATTACTGTCTTCTATAAAATAAGGAAGCAAAGTACCCAATGGAATTTTAGGGCGGCCTCTATTTTCAAACGAACTATTTGATTTATTTACCTGTTGCAACATTCCCAAGATGAAAGTAATTATATCGATGGCAGTTAATTGATGTGGATAAGTAACTCTGAACTTACCAGGAGTTTTACCTAGGATATTATAATAATAAAAAGGGGAGAAAATATTCCTAACTGCTAATGCATCTGGTGTGCCATATTGAGTGATTTCATTATACTTTTGTGATTTAAACTCAGCATGTTTAAAGTCTGGAAAAAAGTCGGGCCAATAAGTTTCCCCTTGATATGCCAATTCGGGATAACCTTTGCATCCAGCAATGTTAAAAATACCACTTAGTTTGTTTGAATCATCTTGTATATCATAGTTCCACTTACTACTTAAAAGTAAAATCTGATCAGTAACTTGTGAATACATTAATGAATACCCATCTGTCTTAAAATAAATGGCTTCGCTTTTAAATTCATTTGGTGTAAGAATACTATCTTTTGATACTCTTTTAGGTTGCCATATTTTATTGGTGTATTCACTAATGGCTAATTGAATTTTTAATTTCTTTTTCGGTATATCATTATCTACCATTTTACCTTGATCGCTTGCCGCTGGAACTTTAGATTGTTGATCAGGTTGAGCTTCCTCACTAAACATTGGCCATGCTAGGCACAATCTGTCGTTTCGTTTAAATGCCAATAAATGATCGCCTGTAATATCTAATTCTACTTTTTCCCATGGCGTCCAGTAGCGTTCATTTTCAAAACGTCTGTAGTAATAAATAGATGGGTCGCCCCCTTTGGTGCGGGCAAACACATGCATGTTTCTGGTAGGTACGTCGTACCATGTAGCCATTACTTCTAAAAATGCAATGTTGTCTAATTTTTCTAAATATTTTTTGATGGCTTCTTCTGCCGTGTCATTCGTTAATTCATTTTGTTGAATTTCATTAATAAATTCGGTAAGTTGAAAAGTTTTATCATCTGCTAAAGTAACGTCGTACCAATTTTCGGGATATAAAAATATTTTACGGTTGGCTTCCCAAACCCTATAATTTTTCATCCATTGCCATTGATTCCAGTTTGGATCTTTATCAACATCTGCAATAGCATCAGGTTCTATGCCCAATAAACAACGTTGAACAAATAATTGTATACTATTATGTGCCTGAACAATTCTTGAAGAAGGCATGCAAGCCTCCATTTCTACATCTACCAAAAAATATTCAAACAAATCGTTTTCATCTTTCATGTCGGGATTAGTAGCCAATAAATAAGCCACTAAAGCATTTCGTTTTTGTGGACGAATGGCATCCATTATTTCCTTTAGTGTACCTAGCCAAGTATCTTCATCATAGCGAGATTTGAGAGTGGCTCGTAAGTCGCTTACTTCATTAGTAGTAAGCACAGGTTGGATGTAATTTATAATTTGAGTTACTGTTGCTCCAAGTGTTCTAGCATAATCTGCGCAATCAAAGAGCAATTTCAAATTTTCAATGTCGTTGTAATTAGCAACATTAAAGGCAGCAAATAATTGCGTATCAATGGCATCAAGATCCTCTTTTTCGTAGCCAGTTAATAAGGCTAATGCATTTAAAAACTCATCCCTATTGGCTGCGCCACCAAGTAAAATAATTTCGGCAACAGAGAAAAAGCTAATTAAGTTCTCTGCGTCTAAAGGATTTGTAACAGCAGTAAATTGTTTAGTATAAACAACTATTTTTAATAATTCAATATACTCACTAAACGCAATGGCAGTTTGTCCAGTTTCGTATGGAATTCCGTCGAGCTCCATCCAACCAAGTGCAACATTCGCATTGTTTTTTAAATACCATTCTACATCAGTATTGCTCAATTTTAATGCATTAAGCAATGCAAACATTTTGTGTAATAACTTGATGGAGGCATATTGTTTTGAATAATTTATGGTAGTTATTGCATTATCAAAATTGTCAGTTAATAATTCAGAAATTAAATCTATTCCTGGAGCTGGTTGTTTGAGTTTAGTATTTAATAGCACAACTTTGGTTAACTCTAAATCGGATTTAAACGTTGTAGAAATAGTTTGTGTTAAAAAATTCCATTTGTTGGTTGTAATATTATTACTTGACATTGATTCAAAAAAGGTACTCAACAATTCAAGTCTTTTGTTTTCAAATGCAGTACTTGCAATAGTTAATGCAGCAGAAGTTAAAACTTCATCGGCTTCGGCACTTACTAATTGTGCTTGAGCCGCAGCTAATGCTACAGGGTTTGCAGCTGTGTCAACGGCTATATTAGCAATTTGAATGGCTGTTATCGCTAAATCTTGTGCGGCACTCGCAGTTGTTTTGTTGGTAAATAAAGTATTTAAGGGGTTTAAAAGGGCGCTAATTGGTACAATATCAATAGTGTTGGCTAATTTAAAATTTAGATACGTATCAGCATTTGTAAAATTAGTACTTATAATTTCAACACCTAAATCATCCGTCCATTTAAAATTCCAGTTACTATCAATAAACTGAGTAAATATTTTGGCGTCTTCGCTAGTAATGCCATTCAACTTAGATAACTCCGTTTGTAGCATTTCCTTTTGCTCATCCGCCGTAAGCGTATCATCAAATTTTGATTTTTGTTCATCAAGGATTGTTTTATAAGCAGTTTTGAGCTTACCTAATAACTCCTCAATTTTCTCCACTTTTATTTCTCTGTCTGTAAGATTTGTGGCATCATGGTTCAATATAAACTTAACATCCGTTGCTTTAAGTGGTGAATTTTTAAAGCCTTCAATAACGTTAATGAACTCTACTATTTGTTCAGGATTTAATGTAACGTCAATTCCACTGAGCGCTTTGATAATAACAAAATCTTCGGCTTTTAATTTGAGTTTTTTTATGAGTATGGAATAAACATAAAGTGAACTTAGGTTAGAAAACGTGAGATCGTCATCAGGAAGCAATGGTGTGATGAATTCTAAATCTTTTTGTTTTAATTGGAGACAAGTAGATATATAACCAATGTATGTACTCAATAATTGAGAACCATCCACTTTTTCTGGTAACAAGCCTTCATCAATAATTCCATTTTTTGCTTTATTGAGAAATATCTGATGATAGAGTGGTTTTGGACCATCTTCTTGTAAAATCAAGTGAGGAATTTCTCCAAAACATCCGATTAATGTTTCAATTTTGATGGTTGTTTTTTCTGAAATTTCTTTAAGCTGAGCCGCTTTCATTAAACAAGGATCATTTAACAGCCCATTTCCAAGTTTTGTTTCCGAAATAATGGCATCCAACACTTCGTATTTCCAACCTGTTTTCTTTTGCAAACGGAGGAAACGATGGATGCGATCTAATACATCCAAGTCTAAATTGGCAATTTCTTTTTTTGCTGTATCACAGGATAAATCATCGTGTTTGATAAATAGATTTCCGTTTTTGTCAATAAAATTTAATTTCAATAACAGATCTAATTCCTTGTAAGTAAGTCCTGTTCTATCTAAAAAATGATCCACCTGTTTTAAATAATCAATCACATTACCAGGAGCAGGAACATTCCAAAAAATTTGTTGGGCAGCATTATTGTTTGGTGTAGGGATATTGGCAATCATGTTTCTTTCCGAATCGGTTAAGCCTAATCTTTCAGCGGAAATACTTTCGTTGGATGGAATTCCTGCGCTTTGAAAAGCTTTCATTAAATCCGCTCTATTAACGTCAAATCGATTGAGGTAAGCATTGGCTTCGGTGTGTTGCAAATCAAAAGGAAGTTTAAATGCAAATGCTTTATTACTTAGCTCTTGGTAAGCCATTTCATTTACATATTCTGGTGCTGCGTCCAATTCTTCAGCTGTTGCAAAAGTTTGTCTTAATCTAAATATTTGATAATTGCTACCTCCTGTATTTACAATTTTACAAACTATGTTTTGATCTCTTAAGTAATGAGGTGCTGTAGTGGATGATTCTGTTTCAAATATTAAAGCATTAGAAGTAACTGCAAGGCCGGCTGTTGTTAGTGCGCTTAGCAGAGTATTTGATATTTTACCTTTTAATGGATCTGCTCCAGATGATAGTGCTCCTGAGTAATTTATTCCAGCATCTGGCGAAATAGCTTCCTCCAATATTTCACATACCAAGTCGATGTACTTTAATGGCGTATTGGCATTGGCACAACCAAGGTCAATCTCTCCTAATTCAGGACGTCGTTGAAATAACACACTTTTAGCATTGTTGGCAACCACCATCCGCTTATCTAAAAATTGTAATATTTCTACCAGATAAGCGGCAGGGCTATACACCGAGCGACAATGTTCGCATTCACAGGTATCAGTGAGTTTGAATAAGGATTTTAAGTTTGGGAAATCTTTACTTACGGCTTCTAATTTTTTAGATAAAGTGCTGGTTTCAAAAGATGCAATATTCATTACGCTTATGCTATCTTGCAAATCGCCCATCATTAATATGGCAGCAGTGTGTTTTGTTTCTGCTTTTTTAAAGATGTCTTTGGCTTCTTTTTCTTCAATACCTGCTTTAGGAGCTATTTCATTTATAAATCGCGTTTCGCCAATAGCAACTATGCTTTGTGCTGAGTGAATTTTTTCTTCTCGTAAAGCCAATGTTTTACTATAATTTGGCACTAATTTAAAAACCCGTTGAACAGATTTTAATTCTTCATTGATGGTTTCATTTTCTTTTTTGTCAGTTTTTTTTTCTTTCAGAAATAAATCTACGTTGTGTTTCATCAAATCAAAATCTTCATGTTTTTTTAAAAACGAAACAATTTTCTCTTGATTTTTTAATACCGTTTTTTTCGATCGTTCTAGTTGTGCCGAAAAAGCAATCGTTGGAAATTCTTTTTCCAATTTCCTCACCATAGCAGAAGCGTAAGTGCTGATAGCTTGTTTATCTTTTATGTCAGGTCTTGTTTTTGTTATTTCGTCCACCCAGTCAGCCTTATTAAGCTTAGCGAGATTTCGAGCATCTTCAGGCTTAGTAATGCCTTTTGATTTGGCTATTTGTGAAATAATTTCATTACTAGAACTAAAAAGTTTTCCCAATTCCGTATTAGTCTTTACTTCTTTTTCATTTTTAGGAGTAGTATAAAAAGAAGGATCGCTTACTTTATCAAAAAAGTTATTGAGGTTATTTTTATTCTCATCAAACAAGCCTTGAATTTCCTGCAATTTGCCATCTTTAAAAAAGTTGGTAATCAGGTTAATTGCTTTTTGTGGATGTTCATTTTTGTAATACGCTTCTGCTTTTTCTTTGTATTGCGATAGGATTTCTAGATTACGCTTCACTTTAGCTGTTTCATTAGCCGAAATAATTTTTTCTTCTACAGCAATTTTTATGTCGGCCTCTATTTTATCCTTATCCGTAAGAGCCGTGTCGTATAAAAGAATTTGATCATCTGCTCCAATGCCAATAGTAAGACGGGTATTCAAATTCTTTGATACGTCATTTTGTAATAATGTACTTTTTCTAAACAAGGCATAAAAAAATGCAGGATCTATTTTTGATAGATTATATAAGCGATGCGCTACAATTAAATGCTCAATTTTATCAGATGATACTGCTAATTGTTTTGAAATAAAAGACACATCACGATGTTTATCATTTTCCTGCAGATCGACAATGGCAATTTTATCTACTATTTTAGAAATTTCTTTTACTAAAAAATCAAACTCTATCAATTCAATTGGCAAAGCTTGTTTTATAGTGATGTTGATTTCTTCTCTGTCAGAAGCATTAAATCTTATTTCATCAATTGAAGATTTATAAATTTCGATATCACCGTCTTTAGTAAAAATCTTCACAGCAATGTCTGTTGTTGTTTTTTCTCTTCCTCTAAGTTGTTTGTATATAACTTCAAACTTACCGTCTTTGTTTGTAAAAGCGTTACCTAACACTTCCCATTCACGCATAACTACATTGTAAATAACTACTTTAAGATTTGCAAACGGACGATTGTTGTTATCTGTTACTTTTCCATTAACACTATTTGTTTTGTTATTACTATTTATCGAGGAAGGTATATTAATAATAATTTCTATATCTTTTTGATCGTTGTTAATGTTCCATAATACTGATTTTTCTGTATTATGAATCAGCTTGCCTTCTGCATAAATCTTAAAGTAGAGATCTGGCTTATTATCGAAAAACAATTCGGTAAACCGTTTTTGTGTAAAACTGATTTGAAAGAGGCCATCCATATTACTTGTTGCTTCCCCTACAAAATCATCTATAAGTAAATCTTTATCCCATGCTTCTATGCGAAGATTAACTAAAGGTTGTTTTTCGTTGTTACTTATTTTTCCGCTGATATTAAATTTTTTGTTAGCCATAATATTAAATTTTTAGTGGTTATAGAATAGTGTTACTATTTGTTGTTACATTTTAATTATTAACTATTTTAGTTATAGAACTTTTTGTTTTGTGCGTTTTACTGTATGAATTATTTCTCTTTAAAATAACTGAATGATATTACCATAAAGAATACAAGTACAACCCGCCTGCGACAGCAGCACCTATTCCAGCACCAACAGCAGTACCTACTCCTGGTATTACTGAACCAATTCCTGCTCCTATGCCAACTGCTCCAACTAACCCTAAACCATCAGCTGTATCTTGAGATGCTCCTGCTTCAGATGCTAAGTATCTTACTACATGACCACCACCCGCGCCAACTACAGCGGCGGCTGCAACTACTGGTACAGCTTCTGCTGTTGCAAACAAAGTTGAAGCTGTGGACGCAGAGTATGGTGCTATTGCAAATGCCGAAGAAGTAAGCACTACTTCTGTCTCAACTACAAATGGAACCGACCTGCCAACAGCTCCGAATCCGGCTCCACTTCCGCTTGGATTTACAAAAGGTGTAGGTGTGCTAGTTCCTCCTCCTCCTACACTGCTTGTTGGTGCAGGTGCACTAAAGTTAAAAGATGTCTGTGGAGAAGCCGTTGTTGGAGGCGGAGAGACTGGTGTAGATAGAGCAGGGGTGTTAGGTCTGCTGAAATTAAATGACAATTGTGGATCTTCCTCCGCCATAAAAGCAAAACTTTGTTGTGCCGGACCTGATAAAGTGATAGCCGGTGTTGCCGGCGTTATAGGTAATGCTGTTGAAGTAGAAGATGGTGCCGTTGGGGTCCAGGCTATTATACGTCTAACATCAGGCGGAAGCTGCACAGGAGGAGGATTTGGTATAGAAGGGCCTGTATGTGCTCGAGCTGTTCTAAAATATCCACCGCTTAATACTGCAGCCCTACGATCTGCTGCTTCTTGTACAGATTGCTGATTGTTTGCTAACCAATTCTGAGGCCCAATGAACTGCGTATCTCCAGGTCTACTTGACCATTGAGGAGTTAATGGTGAATGTCCGCTTTCATATAGTTCAGGGTCTTCGCCCCACATGGTTGCAAAATTTCTGACAAAAGTCCTGATGTTCGCCTCCTGTGAATAGCCGGCATTCGTAGATCTTGTTTCAATAAAGGGTTGTTCAATAAGATGACATTGGTCAGGAGGATCTGATTGTGTACCTTTTTTGTCAACTAATCCAACAGGATTTCCATGCGCGTAAGCATATAAATTCGCTCCATCTTTTATACCGATTGGATCACCGCTGGCCCATCTGCCCAACCATGGCAAATAATATCTAGCACTATGAAATTCCAATCCGGTTTCATCATCACGTTCCATTCCGGTATATCGGTAACGTTTGGCAGCAGCTTTTATAGCTGCATTATTTGCCTGATATGAAGTAGTTCCATAGGGATGAAATTCTTCATAAGAAATAACTTTTGCATCTGGACTTCCATCTAACTCTAATGCTGCCGAGCCTAGATGATTGTGTAATTGGTAGCGCGTTAAGCGAGCTCCAACAATTTCTGTTATGTCAGGATTGGAACTTGTGTTTTGTTTTACAGTTTCTACCATTACAAAACGATTGCCTTCATCTATAAGACTTAATGTGTCGCGTTCAAAGTTTATGCTGTTTGCTTGATAGGTTCTATATGTTTCGTATCCTGAAATATAAATGCGTTCATCTTTTTTTGTTGGTGCTACACCTGGATTGGCTGTGTTTTCTGTTATTTTCCGAAGGCGTTGTCCTTGTCCGTCATATTGGTAATAAGTGGTTTCAGCTGCACCACCATCTAATCGTTTTTGTCTTATTGTTTTTATTAATTCCTCCTTAAAACTCCAGCCCATTTCCTGCAAATGCGGCATCGCTGTTATAAAACCATGTTGCGCATGAGTTGAGTAAGAATATATATCGGCACCAACTTGTGTTTTAATTAATCGGTTGTTCGTTTTTTCGTAATCATAAATTCTTGTCCAGTTATTGCCGGCTGCAACATGTTTCATTTGATTGATATTGCCCACTTGATCGTATAAATAGCTTTGCGTATAATTATGTGTTGCCATAGCATCACCTGAATTAAGCTGCAAAATAAAAGGAGCATCATTGTAATTATCATTACTTCCAAAATTTAATGCAGCGCTATTTTCTCTGCCTTTGGCTTCTGTTAAACGATAAAGAGCATCATAAGTGTATTCAGAAATTCCGGTTACCTTTTGATTATTAAAAAACACTATTGGAATATTTTTGTCTTCAATGTGGGTGATGTTACCAGCTGCATCAAATGTGTAGTGCCAATCCTGTAAAGGATCATTGTTTTGTCTTTTACTGTTTAAGCGAATTAAACGAAATGTTTCTTTGTCATAATAAAAAGTGGTTATTACGTCGTTGCCGTATATAATTTTATTTCGTTTTCTTTTTTCATTATAGTCAATGTCTTTAATGTATACAGCTTCCGTAGTTGAATTGTCAGGATTTTTGTGCAATATTTTTTCGCTTTCTAACAAGCCTGCTTCGTTGTAAGAAGGAGTAATAATACTTAAGTCGGGAGTAATTTGTCTGCTGATTCTTCCCAGCGCATCGGTTTCTGTTATAAAGGTAAAGCTCTCTGTTTCCAAATCAGGGATAAGATTTAGATCTGTCCAATTAGCAACTTCTTTATATTTTTTAAATAATTTGCGTGTAGTAAAAATTGGTTTCCCTTTAAAATCATATTCAGGAGATTCAATTGTACCTGCACTATCAAAAGCTTGAATGGTTTTACCTAAAATATTTTTTGCTTGTAAAGCCGCTTCATTTATTCGGTTAGGAAGTAATAGACTTTCGGCATAAATAATTCTGTTAAAAATATTATTCAAAGGAATTGCATTATCGCCTCCTAAAACCATCGTGTGTATTGGGCGATGCGCCGTGTCGTAAAAATATTGAAATTCATGATTACGATCGTCCCAAGTACGTAACGGACTTCCTAAAATATTTGTAAATAACCAACGCTGCCCTGTATCCATGCTACTTTGATATGCTTTGTTGCCCAGCATATCATACTTGTATTGCATCACAGTATTGCCTATGTTGCTATTTTCAGAAAGTTCACGTGCATCAATAACAGTAATAAGGTTTCCTTCAACATCAAGCTTCACTTTAGTGGAATAAAACTCATCAGCATTGGTCGTACTATTTTTGTTATGATCAACTGATAAAATTGGCCGACCCAACGTATCAAAGTGAAGTACGTTAGGAGTATTGGCATGCAGGGCGGACTTATCGGCTGCAATTTTTTCCCTACCAGGATCTTTGCCTTCAGCCAATAGTTGCGCATCAATTAAATGGTTTATTCTGTTATTATACCATGAAGAATCCAAGATGGTATCGTTTGCATCATATATACTTTGTTTCCAAGAATCGAATTCTACTTTAGACAAAGTACCATCGGGCATTTCAGTTTTTGTAAGTCGGCCGGCAGCGTCATAATACATAATCGGTGTTACACCAGTTTCAACCAATTCTTTAAAATCTTCGTAAAGGTTACTAACTGAAAAGTATGGCTCGTATTGCTTAACTGCATTGCCTTTGTTGTTGAGAATCGTTTTTCCGTTTCCTATCCACCTAAGTTGCTTGGGAATAAGAGCAGAGGTATCCACTTCAGTTACAGTATATGTATCATCAGGATTTATAGTTATTTTTTTTGCAAGCCCGGGTTCTGCCTGCACCTTTTTCATTATAACTTTTCCCAATCCATTTGAATATTCAAAACTAATTTGAACAGGAGAGTTGATGTTCTTTTTAAAATGTTCTTCCCGTGCAATAGACACAGCAACTGCTGGTTTACCAGAATTTATAAATGCATCTATATCATAAATAAAACGGGTTGAAGCATGGTTCAACAGTTGAGATCCTATTACTGCTAATGTCACTGAATCGGTAACGCCTTGAGGTGTTAACGGAACGTTTAAAAAGCTGTTAATTAAATTTACTTCAGCTAGATCCGTAAACTCATTTATACCTGCCAAATCATCTGCCTCATTCCCTTTTCCAAATAATGCTGATGCTTTTACCACGCCTAATTCGTCAGCAATGGCTTCTGATAAATTTGCGTTTACATCTTTCATCCGCTGAGGAGAAAGAGTTCTGAAATTAAACTTATCCACCTTGGCTTTATTCCCTAAAGGGTCTTCTGTTTCTTCTATAAAAAGAAAATAAGTGCTATAATACTTTACTTTTGTTTTAGCGTTATAAGGATCGGTATATGAAATTGGTGCGTAAAATCTATTCTGTGAGTCGACAAAATTTTCTAATCCTTCAATTAATTGCGTAGTGCCTGATCGTATCCACCAATTGCTATCACCTTCACTATTGATAAATTTTCCTTCAGTCATTAATGCGGCATTAGCTTTCGCTCCGTATATATTGTTGAGTAATGCGGGTGTATAAGCCAATTGATAACTTTCAAAAGGAATTGCCAACGAGTCTAATTGATGAAGAGGTAATGCGGCAGTTAAATTGTTTTGATAATAAATTGAACGAATATGTTCAATTAATCTTCTTTGCGATTTTGGAGGAACTAAGGCGGTATTTATTTCAAAATATTCAACTGAAGTTGAATTAGTATCATCAAGGACAGCCTCAAATTCTACTGGCTTATAATATGTATTTGTTTTGGATACACCTTTTAATTCAAATGTTTTAGTTTCGGATGATAGCGGTAATCGGTGTATATCTGGAAACACCATATCATTTATAAAATCATTAGTATATTGGTTTTGAGTATAAATAATTATTGTTTTAGCTTGTTCTTCTTGTGTTTCCAATGGAAGGGAGGAGTCGATCATGACTCTTGGATAAACAACTGAAGCCGATTCGAGAACGTTTCCGTATTTATCTAATGATATATTGAGACTGTGAGTAATACGAGGATCTTCAGAATTTCTTTCGTAGTTGTATGCGATTGACTCACATTCCTTCACAATAAAAACAGCATGTTTATTTTTTCCTTTAGGTTGTAATAACTCAATGATACAATTATGTGTAGCAACAGAAAATGGGGTGAGTTCTTTTTTAATAGCATCATTTGTGTTGCCGAATTTAATGGCGTCCTTAGCAAATACCTCTGAACGTAAACTAATACCTTTGCATGCTCGTAAAGCTTCCTGCCATTCTTGTCCGCTTAATTTATCTACTAAGTTTTGATTTATTTCATTGTCAGGAATTATCCTTGCATCTGGTAAGGCAACTTCGTGATGTGTTACAATAAAACCTTCGCGTTGCATTTCCTCATACCAATAGTCTTTAGCTAACTGATTGAGTATTTTATCTTTTTGTAAAAAAGCGCCGGTGTGATTCCATGTTTTTGAAACAATTGGTTCCTGATGTAGTTCTGCATCAGTAATATTGGTTGCACCATTCTTTACCCAATGTTCAAAACTTTCTGTATCTATTTGTTCCACCATTCCAAAACCTCTGAATTCTCTTTCAGCATGGTCGTAATAGCCATGATGGTATTTGTATTCGCTTACAAATTTATACCCTGATATTTTGTCTTCTGTTGTTGTTTTGGAAACACAATGCACTGGAAAATGCAATTTGGTTACCCATGGTTTTCCAGCTAATTTATCTTCAAGATAAAATTTAGTAGAAGGTGCATATTCCAATGAAACTTCTTTGCCTAAATTATTTTTATAAGAAACCATAATATGTGGTTTCTTGCTATTCATTAAATCAATATATTTTAAGGGGGTATTTGCATCCTTTGCCAAAGGGCTTGACCAAACGATACAGGCCACTCCATTTCCTAATAAATCGGTGACGGTTATTTTTGTTTGAGAATGTATTTCAGGAAAAGAACCCACCTCGAATGGAATAGTTGCAAAACGATTGCCGCTTAAATTTTTCCAACAGGTAAATTTATTTTTACCCAAATAAATAATGTCGGATGTGCCAGAACCATCAATATCTGCTAATCGCAAATAATTGGGATTAAAAGCATCGGGATGATCGAAGAGGGGAGCATTATCTATGGCTACTTTTGTCCCAAATTTTCCGTAACCCAAATTTGGCCAATAACATACTTCGCCATTTCTAATTCGTAAAATATCCGTCATTCCATCACCAGACATATCCGCTAAATAAATGGTTTGCTTAGCATCAGCAAAAACTATATGAGGCCCTATTTCTTCATCAAAAGATTTAGGTGTTTTTTTTGCTTCCGCATATCCACCCTTTCCGTTGGAGGCATACCAAGTAAATACCTGATCTTCTGAAATAACCACTTCTGGTTTTCCATCGCCATTTAAATCCAATAGACGAGTATTGGAATCTTTAAAATTAATGTTTGGTAATGCTTTGAATGCGCGTAGACTCTGCCATTCATTGTTATCATCCAACTCAAAATACCCTTTTGGTTCAGTGCCAAAACTAACTAACTGTTTACCTCCATCAGCATCCAAATCAACTAATTGTAAATTTTCACCAAGTCCAACAAAAGATGGTTTTGGAGAAACTAGTTTTGCTTGCTCAAATTTTCCATCACCCAGGTTGTGTTTATAATACCATCCATTCGCTTGTTCGGTAAGGATTCCAGATAAACCTTCATTAAATAAATCAGTGAATTGATATTGTCGTTCATCCAAACCTGTAGGCGCATGTGTTAAATCATCTAGTGAAATAGTTTTTACTTCATTGCTCCAATCATGTTTTTGAT
>JBBSPS010000004.1:0-43712 GCA_038258655.1 Bacteroidia bacterium | reverse complement strand
CCTTCACGTAAAGTTGAGTATGGTTTTCCGGAAGTTAAGCAAACTTCGAGTGCTCGGCTCAATCGTTGCGGGTTTTGCAGATCCACCTGATCATAATAAACCGGATCAAGTTCTTTTAACAGTTGTTGTAATCCTTCAATTCCTTTTGAATCGAGTAAAGAATTTATTTTATTTCTAACCTCGGGGTTTGTTTCAGGTAATTCATCAAATCCTTTACAAATAGCGTCAATGTATAATCCTGAGCCTCCAACTAAAATTATTTTATCAGTGGTTTCAAATAATTTTTCCAGCAAAGCAATGGCTTCTGTTTCAAATTTACCGACATTATAATCTTCATTAATGGAATGTGAATTGATGAAATAATGTGTGATTCCAAACATTTCATCAGCATTAGGTTTAGCAGTACCAATACTCATCTCTTTAAAAAATTGTCGTGAGTCTGCTGAAAGTATTGACGTATTTAACTCTTTTCCAATGGCAATACTTAAAGCTGTTTTGCCGATGGCTGTGGGACCTGTAATTACAATAAGAGTTTTGATCGGCATGGGTTTTTACCACTAAGGCACTAAGATCACAAGTTTCACTAAGGGTTTTATTTTTTATTTTTTTGCCTATTGCCTATTATTTTATTGCCAATGGAGTAATTGCCAACTGAAATTAATCTTCATCTTCAACATGGCCTTCAAATTCAGAAGGGTCGAAATCACCTCCTTCAAGATGTTCTTCATCCTCAATTTCCACTTCCTGTTCTCCTTCTTCGCCTTCTAAAAGAGCAGTTTCATCATTGCTGTGCGCGTCCACATATGCTTCATCATCGTTATGCACTTCATCCTCATCCTCCTCAAAATCGTCATCATCAAGAACAGGAGGTAAGCCGTTAATCGTATTGTATTGTTTGGGAGATTCACCAATACTTTTTGCGCATTTTGGGTAAGATGCCTTTGCATCATCCGGTACTATTTTTAGCAATTCTACTAAAAATGTCCAAGCTGTTTTCGGGTCATAGATGTAAACAAATTTTTGATGCGGGTCATCAATCAACGAAGCCATTTTGCATTTTTTCATCTGGCTTTTTGGAGCTAAGTTTTTGCGTTTGCGATCATTGGTATCACCTTCATCAGGAGCATGAAGTGTTATTTCATCACCTTTTCGCCAATAATCATCACTGATAAAAAAAGAAGCATTGTGTGTATTGTCAAAATGAATGCATTGCACAATTGCATTATGAAAATCTTCGAAATGCTGTGTGGACTTAATTTCTATCTCCCGAAAGATTTCTTCATTATCCTCAAACGTAACTTTAAAGCGGTAAATCATTACTTTTAAATTAAAAATTGATAATTAAAAATTACGAATTATTTGTACAACAAAAATAATAAAATAAAACCTAACCCTTCAAGGTTTTAAAACATTGAAAAGTTGGGCACTACTTATTTTTTAATCCCAATTTCTCACCTTCTTTAATCATAAATTGGCAAGCTTCCTCCCGGTTATTTTGAATAATGCCATCCAAAATAGCTTCACGAATTGCATTTTTAATGATTCCCACTTCGCGCCCTGCTGATATGTTAAAAGTTTTCATAATGTCTTCACCGGTAATTGGCGGTTGCCAGTTACGAACGTTATCTTTTTCTTCTACTTCCTTTAATTTCTGATTGACCAATTCGAAATTTTTTAAATATTTCTGAACTTTATATTCATTTTTGGAAGTAATGTCCGCTTCGCAAAGTTTCATCAGATCCTCAATGTCATCGCCTGCTTCAAAAAGTAATCTGCGGATAGCGCTGTCGGTAACGTCATTTTTAGCAAGCACAATAGGGCGTAAATGAAGCAAAACCAATTTTTGCACATACTTCATTTTTTCATTCAATGGTAGTTTTAGTTCAGCGAATATTTTCGGAACCATGCGTGAACCTTTGTCCTCATGTCCATGGAAGGTCCAACCATGATCAGGTTCAAAGCGTTTGGTTTTCGGTTTGGCAATATCATGTAAAATAGCCGCCCAGCGCAACCAAAGATCATCAGTGGTTTTACAAATATTATCAAGCACTTCAAGTGTATGATAAAAATTGTCCTTATGTGATTTTCCATTTTTATTTTCGACCCCTTGCAGCAAAACCATCTGGGGGAAAATATGATGTAACAAGCCGGTATCAAACAATAGTTTAAAACCAACAGAAGGAGCAGGAGCAAGGATGATCTTGTTCAGTTCATCCGTGATCCGTTCCTTGGAAATGATTTTTATCCTGTCTTTATTTTTTGAAATGCTTTCTAATGATTTCGGTTCGATCGTATAATTTAATTGCGTAGCGAAACGTATGGCACGCATCATTCGCAGCGGATCATCAGAATACGTAATGTCGGGATCAAGCGGGGTACGAATAATTTTGGATTCCATATCTTTCAATCCATTGAATGGATCGAGCAGTTGACCGTAATTTTTTTTACTCAATGAAATAGCGAGTGCGTTGATAGTAAAATCTCTGCGGTTTTGGTCATCTTCCAATGTGCCATCTTCTACAATGGGTTTGCGACTTTCAGAGCGGTAGGATTCTTTTCTCGCTCCAACAAATTCAATGTCATACCCTTCATAAACAAGTTGTGCTGTACCAAAATTTTTGTACACATTCACATGATAGTTGTTTCCTAATTTTTTAGCAACATTTTCTGCTAATTCAATTCCGCTTCCAATAGCAACAATATCAATATCTTTGGAGGGGCGATTTAATAATAGGTCGCGCACCCAGCCACCAATCACATAAGTGGGAATATTCATTTCATCGGCGCATTCCGAAATGATATTAAATATAGGATGAATAAGTTTTGTTTTCAACTAAGCACCAAATTGACGTAAGTGATGATCCAAATGCTTCCATTGTATTATACTCCATTCATCGGCTGTTATTTTGCCAAAAAAAGGGTGAGGTTCTTTTGATATCCCTGCAGAACCAACCTGTTCAAATCTTTTAACTAACCCGATAAGACTGTTTTTTTCCTTTTCGAATTCGTGTTGGCTTACAATAATAAAAGCTTTATCTGTTGGAAGATTGCGGCCAAAAGGTTTTTCATCTTTTGTTAATTTATTTTTAACCATACCTCCAAATAGCATACCCATCAATCCGCGTTTTAGTTTTAATTCGCCATAAGCGGTCAGTAGTGGAGATTGTGCATGTTTCACCATTTGCTCTACATTCATTTTTCCCCACTGTGCCTGTGAGCCGGAATTCAGCTTGTTAATACGATCAAGGATTTCTTTGTTGTCTGTAACGTTAAATAAATTTTTCATAGTTAATTATTTCCTGATGATCTTAATCTCACCATTCATAGCCACTTTAATAATAGTAGAAGGTTTTGTGTTATTTATTTCCTTTTGACGCAAATTTACAATGTAATCTACTTTGTTTAAAATATCAATTTTAATATCATTGAAAGAGTTGGGAGCCAGTTCACCACTTATATTTGCTGAAGTTGAAACAATTGGTTTCCCGAATTTATGGATCAAATTTTTGCAAAATTCGTCTTTTACAATCCTGATTCCAACACTTCCATCGGCGGCAATTATATTTTCAGCGAGCATCCTGGCATCCGGATAAATAATGGTAATAGGTTCTTCTGCAGCTTCAATTAGGTCCCATGCAACAGCAGGGACTTCTTTTACATAACGATTGATCATTTTTTCGTCACATACCAATACCACCATGCTTTTATATTCGGCACGTTGTTTTATTTTAAATAATTTACTTACAGCTTCTTTATTACGCGCATCACAACCCAATCCCCAAACGGTATCGGTTGGATAAAGGATAGTTCCTCCTTTGCTTAATGCAGCGAGTGCATTTTTTATTTCTTCCTCCATTTAACTACCAATTACTAATCTATACGAATATACGAATCTGTGTTTAACGATCGATATATTATTATAGATTTTATATTGAAAATGACAATTATGTTAAGATAAGGTTATGATAAAGAAAAGTGGGTGGGTGCTGAAAAAAATTAATACGTATAAATTTCCATTAATTTTTTGGTACTATTTTTAGGATGGAATTTTTGAGCATATTCAAATCCTTTTTCTGCCAATTGTTTACGAGTGTTTTCGGAATTCAGTAAATAATTTATTTTTTCAGCCAATTCATTTTCATCTGTAGGATTGATATAAATGGAAGTTGGGCCGCCTGCTTCAGGAAAACACGCTCCTTGTGTTGTGATAACAGGTGTTTTACTTGTTAATGCTTCAATGATGGGAATGCCAAAACCTTCATATATGGAAGGGAAAATAAATAACTCCGCTTTTTGATAGATCACAGGAAGGTCGCTGTTTTCAACATTTTTCAAAAATACTACACGATCTTGTAGTTTATTTTTTGTGATAAATTCCAGAACCTTATGGAAATAACTTGTTTTTTTTCCTACAATAATAAGGGGGATATCTTTTACTTTTTTCAAGGCTTTAACGATGGTCAATAAATTTTTACGTTCTTCTATCGTGCCAACATAGAATAGAAATTTTTCAGGAAGCTGGTGTTTAGTTGTTACTCGCTGAATGTGATCTTTGGTAGGTTCTTGATAGTATAATTCATCACAACTTTGATAAACAACTTTGATTTTATTTTCAGGAATGAAATAATATTTTTCAATATCGCGTTTTGTTTCTTCGCTGATGGCAATAATTATATCCGCTACATCACAGGCATGACGAAATTTTTTATTGTAAATTTTTCGATCCAGGTAAGGATATAATTTTGGATAACGAAGAAAGATGAGATCATGTGTTGTAACAATTTTTTTTCCTTTGAAATGGTTGATGTTGAAAGGGAGTTCGTTGCTTAAGCCATGATAAACATTGACGTGCTGGTCATTCAATACTTCTGTAATGCCATAAGAACGCCAGCGTGAACGAAATTTTTTATCAATAAAATTTTGTGGCTCAAGAATGTTGACATTTTTTTTGGAAGAAATATATTGTTGAAAATCATTTTCCGATTGTCGGGGAGTAAACAATGAATACTTATTTTCAGGATAATATTCATTCATGGATTTAATAAGTGTGCGGGCATAATTTCCCAATCCACTGGTATTTAAAAAAGCACGTTTGGCATCAAATGCTATATTTATCATTACTTCTACGAATTACGAATCTGTGTTGTATTAAACTTTTTGATTTTTTTTAAAGTTCTCCATAAGTATTGCCTCTCTGTTTTGGAGAGGGCATTAAGGGGTGAGGTTGTTAAACCGCTACATCGTACTCCCTCAAAGCATTATTCAAAGAAGTTTTCAGGTCTGTACTTTCTTTACGTTGTCCGATGATCAATGCACAAGGCACTTGGAAATCGCCGGCGGTAAATTTTTTGGTGTATGAACCAGGGATAACTACTGAACGTGGTGGAACAATCCCTTTATATTCTTTAGGTGCTGTACCGGTTACATCTATAATTTTTGTTGATTTGGTAAGCACTACATTAGCACCTAGTACAGCTTCCTTTTGTACATGCACACCTTCTACAACAATACAACGTGAACCAATAAAAGCTCCATCTTCAATAATTACCGGAGCTGCCTGAACAGGTTCCAATACTCCGCCGATACCAACGCCACCACTCAGATGCACATCTTTTCCTATTTGTGCGCATGAACCAACGGTTGCCCAAGTATCCACCATGGTTCCGCTATCCACGTATGCGCCAATATTTACATAACTGGGCATCATGATTACACCTTTCGCTAAATAAGCACCATAACGGGCAACCGCATTAGGCACAATACGAACACCCAATTCAGCATAATTGGTTTTTAATTTCATTTTATCATGATACTCAAAGATACCTACTTCAATGGTTTCCATTTTTTGTATAGGGAAATAAAGGATCACCGCTTTTTTAATCCATTCATTTACCTGCCACTCATTACCTTTAGGTTCGGCTATGCGAAGTTTGCCCTTGTCAAGGTTTTCAATTACTTCACGAATAGTATTTACTGTTTTTTCATCTTTTAACAGTTCCCTGTTTTCCCAGGCAGCTTCAATAATTTCTTTCATAGTTGGTTAAATGTATTGATTCATTGGTTGATTAAGTTAAGGTTGATTGGTTAACTAGTTATATCTGGCTAAACCTAATTAACCATATTCCTTTATTAACGACAAATATATTGTTTTTTTTACCTTTCCTCTTTTGGAGATAAAATCAATTGAATAAAATAATTTTTTTGGAAAAAAATTCAATGTTTTATTTTTATTGTGATTTTAATATAAAAATTTGTAATTTGTACTTGTCTAATAATTAATCACATAAAAATAGCCATCCGCCTGAGACGGGAAAACCGAAAATAAATGTGGCGTATTAGATGTGGCAACTAAAAAACAATTCTATACACATGAAAAATAATTTTCTTTTTATTTTAATCTTCACGATCGCAGGACAAATTGCTTTTGGTCAGTCTAAAGAAGAATGGAAATCAAAGGTAGATCCGGTAGTACTCAATAAGATACAGGCAGGGCCTACTGAGTTTATGATAGTGATGAAGGAACAAGCGGATTTGAGCCAAAGTAATATGCTGGATACAAAAGAAGAAAAAGGAAACTATGTTTATAAAACCTTGGTTGAAACAGCAAGGCATTCTCAGGCCTCAGTGATTTCTTTATTGGATGAACTTAAGTTAGATTACAAGCAATATTGGATTGCAAATGCTTACTTAGTGAAAGGAGATCTAAATGCAATTTCTCAATTGGCTAATCTCCCGGCTGTTGCTCAGATCATAGAAAATGCATCCTATGCAGCTCCAAAACCGGTTGTTGAGTCTTTTGATGAAGGTAATAATAGGGCTGTGGAGTGGGGGCTCACGCAGATAAACGCGGACAAAGCATGGGCTTTAGGATATAAGGGACAAGGTGCTGTAGTAGGGGGAGAAGATACAGGATATGACTGGACGCATCCGGCAATTAAAAAGAAATATCGGGGTTGGAATGGAACCACTGTTGATCATAATTACAATTGGCATGACGCTATTACTAGTGGTAATGGGGGAATTTGTGGTTTAAATTCCAAGGTTCCTTGCGATGACCAACAGCATGGAACTCATACCATGGGTACAATGGTAGGGGATGACGGAGCAGGTAACCAGATTGGTGTAGCTCCAATGGCCAAATGGATCGGCGCCCGTAATATGGATCAAGGTGCAGGAACATTAGCTTCTTATGTAGATTGCTTTCAGTGGTTTTTAGCCCCTACGGATTTAAATAATGCCAACCCAAATCCGTCAAAGTCCCCACATGTAATTAATAACTCCTGGGGATGCGATATTTCAGAGGGATGTAACAGTAGTAATTTTTCCACAATACAAACGGCAATTAATAATCTCGTAGCAGCAGGAATAGTAGTAGTAGGTTCAGCGGGGAATTCGGGACCCAATTGTTCAACCATAACTGATCCTCCGGCTATGTTTGATAAAACTTTCTCTATTGGTTCTACTACCAGTTCTGACGCCATCTCTTCATTCAGCAGCCGGGGACCAGTTACTGTTTATACAAGTAATGAAATAAAACCAAACGTAAGCGCACCCGGATCAAGTATTAGGTCCTCTGTACCCGGAGCAAAATTTGCAACAATGAGTGGAACAAGTATGGCGGGTCCTCATGTGGTTGGACTAGTTGCGTTACTTATTTCCGCAAATCCAAGTTTGGCGGGCCACGTAGATGTTATTGAAAAAATTATTGAACAAACGGCTGTTAAGTTAACTTCTACTCAAAACTGTGGAAGTGTTTCAGGTAGCAGCATTCCAAATTATACTTTTGGGAACGGGCGTATTGATGCTTTGGCTGCTGTTAAAATAGCACTTACAACTTCAGTTAAAAAAAATAATGAAGTGGAGGCGACTGTAAATACATATCCTAATCCATTTACTAAAAATATAACTTTTGAATTAAGCAATTGGAAAACTTCTTTGCGGTTTGAGTTGTGTGCCATTACCGGACAAATCCTTATTTCTGAATTATGGAGTTTTTCTCAACAAACACATGAATTAGATTTATCAAACCTTGCACCAGGCATCTATTTTTATAAATTGGCAAATGATACCTATAACTATAAAGGAAAGATAATGAAAGGAAATTTTTAAGCAGAAATGTTTTTTTGATATAGTTCAAGCCATCCAGCCATGTTTTTTTGGGCGTGCCTCCTAAGGAATCCTTTTGGGTATTTAAAAATAATTTTTAATTTTTTACTTCCCTCAAAATCTTAATGGTTTCCAGCATTCGCGACCGTAGTATTTTTATTACTTTTGCACCATGGCTCGAATTATGGCAATTGATTATGGAAGTAAACGTGTTGGTATTGCGGTTACTGATTCTTTACAGATCATTGCAACAGGGCTAACAACTGTTCATTCCAAAGACCTTATTGAGTTTTTAAAAAAATACATGGAAAAGGAAGAAGTGGAATGTATTGTGGTAGGTGAACCTAAGCGTATGAATAATGAACCATCTGATTCGGCACGTTTTATTGAACCTTTTGTTGTTCATTTAAAACGAACGTTTCCAAAAATAAAAGTGGAAAGAATGGATGAACGATTTACATCAAAAATGGCATTTCAAGCTATGATTGATAGCGGATTAAAAAAGAAAGCCCGTCAGAATAAAGAGTTAGTGGATGAAATAAGTGCCACTATTATTTTGCAGAGTTATATGAACAGTAGTAAGTTATAAGTTATGAGCTATAAGTGGGCACTTTCATAACTTATACCTCAGAATTTAAAATTGTTTAAAATGGTATTACCCATTGTAGCGTATGGCGATCCTGTGTTACGTAAAGTAGGAGCGGAAATCACAAAAGATTATCCCGGGCTCGAAAAATTTATCGCGGATATGTTTGACACCATGTATAATTCATCAGGTGTAGGTTTGGCTGCTCCGCAGGTTGGAAAGGCTATTCGTTTGTTTTTGGTGGATACGAAACCTTTTGCAGATGATGAACGGGAAGACAACAATGAATATACAACGGAAGAACTTGAGCGATTAGGTGAATTCCGTAAAGTATTTATTAACGCGAAAGTTGTGGAAGAAAAAGGCGAAGAGTGGATATTTAATGAAGGTTGCTTAAGTATCCCTAAAATTCGTGAGGATGTTTTGCGTAAGCCAAAAATTCATATTCAGTATTATGATGAGTATTTTAAGTTTCATGATGAAACCTATGAAGGCATTACTGCTCGTGTAATTCAACATGAGTATGACCATATTGAAGGGAAATTATTTACGGACAGGATAAGTCCTTTGCGCAGGCGATTATTAAAAGGTAAACTCGCTGATATTTCAAAAGGAAAAATAAGCGTTACTTATAAGATGCGCTTCCCGAATAAATAGTTACGGTTGTTAAAAAATATAATTATGAAAACTTTAAGAATAATTGTAGTTGCAGGTATTGTGTTATTTATAACATCATGCAGCAATAATAACCCACAGGAACAAGGTTCGGCCATTCCAGCTTCTATTCGGGAGCAATATCTTACTCAGATCAAAAAGGTGGAGGAGGAAATGCATTCGTCTTCTGAAATTAATAATGTAACGGGTAATTTGGCTATCAAAGCCTACACTGACTATGCTGGATTTTTTCCGGATGATTCACTAAGCCCGGATTATTTATTTAAAGCGGGTGAAATTGCGATAGCAATGCAACAGTATCCGCAGGCATTGACCTATTACAATAGTATCACTGAAAAATATCCGAAATTTAAATACATCCAGGAAAGCCTTTATTTACAGGGATTTTTATTGGACAATTATTTGAATGAGGATGCTAAAGCAAAAATTATTTACGAAAAAGTGATCACTAAATATCCAACCAGTTCTTGCGCAAACGATGCAAAAGCGGCGATCAATAATCTTGGTAAAACGGATGAGGAATTGATTAAGGAATTCAAAAAGAAAAACGGGGAAAAATAAGTTATACGTTCTTTAATTATATACATCTAATTAAATTCTTTCTCCAGTAATTCTCTCAGGCGTTCAGGTGTAAGCGCATGTTTTAAAACACCTTCTTTTGAAAAAGAAATTTCGCCTGTTTGTTCTGATACAACAATTGCTATTGAATCCGTATTTTCTGTAATACCTACCGCAGCTCTATGACGCATCCCTAAATGTGCAGGAAAATCAGCGTGCTCAGTAACCGGTAACACACAACGAGCGGCAACTACAACATTGTTTGAAATGATGCTCGCCCCATCATGCAAAGGAGAGTTTTTATAAAAAATACTTTCGATCATCCTTACGGATACTTTCGCATCGATCGTATCGCCTGTATTTGCGTAAAATTTCAGGTCGTTTTTTTTAGTAAGAATAATAATAGCCCCCGTTTTACTTTCGCTCATATTTTTGCATGCTTTCACTATTGCACTGATATCGAGCCGTTGAATCTTATTTACTTGCCATTTAAAATCAAATAAACCTTTCCCTGATTTACTCTTTTTTAATATATCTGATGTGCCGATGAATAATAAAAAGCGCCTTAGTTCCTGTTGGAAGACGATCAGCAACGCGATAAAGCCTACATCAATAAATTTCCCTAATATACTCCCGAAGAGTTGCATATCAAGCGCTTTAACGATCAGCCATAATAAATAGAATAGAATGATACCAATAAATATATTTATAGCTACAGTCCCTTTTACTAAATAATAAAGTTGGTAAATGAGTGTGGCAACTAATATTATATCCACTATGTCGATCCAGCGGACAGTAATAAAAGCATGTATGAATACGTTTAACATATTGCAAGTATAAGGCTTTTCAATTATTTCTCGTATTTTGGTATTAACTATTTATGAACTTTACACTATTAAAATAATGAATATGAAATTAAAATGGTTTAAAAAAATAGGTTGGATACACACACCTGTAAGCTTTGCAGGCTGGCTCATAACGGTATTTACTTTTTTGATTTGTGCCTGGGTATTGTATGTGATCGACAGACATTCACATTCTGTAAGTGATACACTATGGAATTTTTTACCCTACCTGGTTTCGTTTTTTACAATTCGTTATTGGATAGCTTCTAATACAGCCCGTAATGAGCAATAAGCCTTTCCGTATAAACGACAGGATCAAAAGTTTTGATTTTGCGATTCAGGGAATTATTACTTTTTTAAAAACACAGCATAATGTATGGATTCACATTGTCGCGGCACTTGTAGTAGTTATTTTTGGTTTTGTGGTTGAAGTAAATTCTAATGAGTGGTGCTGGTTAATAGTAGCAATTTCAATGGTACTGATAACTGAAATGTTTAATACAGCCATTGAATTTTTATGTGATCTTATATCAACGGAAGTTCATCCCCAAATAAAAAAAATAAAAGATATAGCGGCAGGAGCAGTCCTGATGGCTGTGATAGCATCAGTAATTATTGGAGTAATTATTTTTTTGCCGAAAATATTTTAATTCGTCACTTAAATTATAGCTTTTCAGGTACTGTCTTAATCTAAGTAATCTGTGCTGAACTATATTACGATTTCATATTCACAAACTGTAAAGGCAATTCATAGCTTTCTCTTCGCGTTAGCGCGATTACACCTTGCAGGTCATCAATCTTTTTGGCAGTTACACGCACTTGGTCTTCCATTACTTGTGCCTGTACTTTTAGTTTAGAATCTTTGATATTCTTAATAATTTTTTTTGCGACTTCTTTATCAATTCCTTCTTTTATTTTAATATCCTTTTTTACCATGAAGCCGGAAGCATATTGTTCCTTGCCGAAGTCAAGACATAAAGGGTTTAATTGTTGTTTTATCATCCGATTACGCATCACATCAATAATTGATTTCATACGCATATCATCCTCCGTTAAAATATGAATGATCATCGCTTTTTTATCTAGGCTGATCTCACTCTTAGAACCATTAAAATCGAAACGGTTGATGATCTCCTTACGGGCTGAGTTTATCGCGTTATCAAGCAATTGCACATCCACTTTATTTACTATATCAAAAGAAGCCATTTTTTATAAATTAAGAATTAAGAATTACAAATTTAATAAAACCTTCTGATCTGGATCTTCAATTTATTGTTTTGTACTTTTAGGTTATGAAGCGATCATTTATTGTTTTAATTATCAGTGTTTATTTTTTAGCATGCGATTATTTTGCTCCTCAGAAAAAAAAATCAACTCTGGTTGCAAAAGTTGCTGTTGATTTGCTTTCTTCTAAACCAATTATAGATTCAGTTGTGTCACTACCATTACAAACACCTTTTGTTTATGGAGACATTGAACAACGGATCATTGACGCGGGATTAATTGACATAAAAAAAGTTGACAGTAGTATTGTAGTCGACCTGAAATATTCTACTTGCGATAATTTTTTATTTATGGATGTGTATGGTGCTTTTAATAAGTGTTATTTACAACCTGATGTAGCTGAAAAATTAAAAATGGCGCAACAATTTTTAAAGGCAAAATTTCCTTACTACAGTTTAATTGTTTATGATGCTGTTCGCCCCAGAAGTATTCAATATACCATGTGGGATACTATTGCAGTTCCTTTGAAAGAACGATCAAAATATGTTTCAAATCCGAAGTATGGTTCCTTGCATAATTTTGGCGCTGCTGTAGATATCAGTATTATTGATAAAAGTGGATATGTTTTAGATATGGGAACTTCGTACGATTATTTTGGTGAGTTGGCTTATCCGAGGGAGGAAGAGCGAATGATCAAAGAAGGAAAGTTAAGTAAGGTTCAATGGCTTAATAGGGAATTATTGCGATCTGTGATGATCCAGGCTGGATTTACCGGCATCACAACGGAATGGTGGCACTTTAATTCCTGTTATCGCCAACAGGCTTACACCAAATATAGGATAGTGGAGTAGCTCGACTCCTTTTAAAAGAATTTTAAAGCCTATAACCTAAATAGTTTTTAATAACAACAGAATAAAATTGATCTCTAACAAAAGCTGGCTGCACAAAGGATCAAAAACAGAAAATTATGGCGAACAACCAATTGACGTAGAATATATATTTTAGCTTTAAGTAAATTTTATGATCAGTTTAACGATAAAAAATATTTGCATAAAATGGAAATTGCGTTCAGCTGGTTCTTAGGAAATAACCATTTGCATTAGGTCATTTATAATCCATGCATGGGTTGGGTGTTATGATGGGTTAAATTCCTTCCACAACAAACCCGGCTTTTTTCAAGTCATTCCAAAAATCAGGATATGATTTTTGTACCACATCAGGATGTTCTATCGTAATTGTTTCACATGTGATGGCTAATGCGGCAAAAGCCATTGCCATGCGATGGTCCTCGTAAGTAGCGAAAGGCAAGGGGAGAAGGTTAAGCGATTCAGCAGAATTTATTTTTAATGAATTATCATTTAATATTTCCACATCTACATTTATTTTTTTTAATTCATTTTTTAAGGCCACGCTCCTGTCTGTTTCTTTGATTCGCAATGTATGTAAGCCATTAAAAAAAGCCGGTATTTGCATGGTGCTTACAACCACCGCAATTGTCTGCGCTAAATCAGGGCAATCAGAAAAGTCAAAGCCAAAATGCTCATTTTTGATCCTTGTTTTTGTAAGAAGAATCCCATCATCTGTATATTCGGTTTTTATTCCAAAAAATGTAAAAATATCCGCGACAATTGAGTCCCCTTGTAAACTCGGATGGTTCAATCCTTTGATAATAAAATCTGCTTCTGTTGATAATGCCGCTATCGCATACCAATAGGATGCAGAACTCCAATCACCTTCAATTGTATAGGCATAATCAGGTTCGCTTTTTTTATGATAAGCTTGCGCGCTTACAGAAATGCTATCGTTATGCCATTGGCCATATATGCGGAATTCCTCCATCATTTTTAAAGTCATATTTATATATGGCTTGGAAGTAACATCACCTTTAAATTTTATGACCAATCCATTTTGAAACTTGGGTGAAATCAATAATAATGCGGAGATAAACTGGCTGCTCACATTTCCGTCTATTTCTATTTCTCCTCCCTTTAATGCTTTACCTGTGATTTTTAATGGCGGAAAACCTTCTTCTTCCATGTATTCAATAGTTGCGCCTAAATCCAGTAATGCGTTTACCAATATACCGATCGGCCGTTTTTTCATTCTGTCGGATCCTGTTAAAATATGTGTTCCAGGTTGGGTTGCAAAATATGCGGTTAAAAAACGCATGGTAGTTCCGGCAGCGCCAACATCATAAGTAGCGTTTGATTGTGGTTGTTTGATCGCAGAAGTTAATATATGTTGAAGTGTAGTGGTGTCTTGCGCTGTCGCGAGATTTTTGATCTCAAATTTTTCATTGCACAATGCCTGGATTATCAATGCACGATTACTTTCGCTTTTTGAAGCGGTAAGCTGGATACTGCCTTGTAGGGTTTTGCTGGGATGAGAAATACGGTACCTCATAATTATTTCTTCAGATGAACTTGTTCAATATAATATTTTAATGATTGTTTGATCAAATCCGGTTTCGCAGTTTTATTTATTTCACATTTTCCAATGGCCGATAACAATGAAAAATTAATATCGCCCTTATCATTTTTTTTATCATGTTTCATTAGCTCGATCAACCGGTGCATATCCATTTCCTCTATTTTAACTGTGTTGTATTTACTAATAATAAAGTGTGTGATTTCTGCCAGTTCACTATCACTTAATTTACATAAATTATTAGAAAGGTAGGCCTCGCAAACCATTCCAATAGCGATAGCTTCGCCATGCAACAGCTGTTTTCTATTGTCATGCTCCAATGAAAATGTTTCAATCGCATGGCCAATGGTATGCCCGAAATTCAATGATTTTCGGATGTTTTGTTCTTTCGGGTCGTACATTACAACAGTATTTTTTATGTGAACAGATGTTTCAATCAGTTCATCAAAAGCCTCAAAACTGGAAAAATTAACAGCCATTATTTTTTTCCAATAAGCAGCATCAGCGATCAGGGCGTGTTTAATGATTTCGGCAAAACCTGATAAAATTTGGCGTTTATCAAGCGTATTTAAAAAACTACTGTCAATAAAAACCGCCGCAGGATTATTAAATACACCAATTTCGTTTTTCAGATGGTTCAGATCAATCCCAACTTTTCCTCCGATAGATGCATCTACCTGCGAAAGTAACGTTGTAGGAATATTTATAAAATCAATTCCGCGCTTAAATGTTGACGCAATAAAACCACCCATATCACCTATTACGCCTCCGCCTAAATTCACTAACAATGATTTTCTGTCGGCGCCAAATTCACTCAGCGCGTTCCATATTTGTATACATACATCAATATTTTTGCTTTCCTCGCCACTTTCTATTTCAATGATCTCCGCATCTTCAAAAGCTTTGATAAATGTTACCAACTGCGGATAGCAATGTTTAACAGAGTTTTCATCAACCAGTATAAACAATTGAGAATATTTGTTTTTATTGATCTTTAGGAAACGGTTAATTTCTTTAGGAATATCTTTCGATACGAAAACCGAATAATCAATTGCTTTTATTTCAGTCATACTATTTCTTGAATAGACAAATATAGTTAAGTGTTGCCAATTTGATAAGTTTTACTCTCTTTTCTTAGGATCGCATTATTCCGAATAAAACGCTTTATATTGGGCGGTTTGCCATTTTTTTTTATTTTTGTTGTCCCAATTATATTTATTCATGCCGAAGATTATGGAAAAGACTCATGCCCCAGATGATTTTAACTCGTTAAACGTATTGTATGTAATGTACATCTGGCGTAAACCTCTTATTATTATTGGTATCTCTGCGATTATAATTTCGGCTATAGTAGCTTTATGCATTCAGGATAAATATAAGTCCACTGTTATTCTTTTTCCGGCAGTTACGAATTCTACTTCCAGGGCACTTTTATCTGATACATACTCCCCGTTACCACATTCGGATGTGTTAGAATTTGGTGCAGAAGAAGAAGCGGAGCAGATGCTTCAGATTTTAAATTCTGATGAAATACGAACCAGGATTAGTGAAAAATACAATTTGATGGAACATTATCACATTGATCCTAATGATAAGTTTAAGCACACCATTTTAAATGATGATTTTCAAGGCAATGTTACTTTTAAACGTACTGAACTTATGTCTGTTAAAATAGAAGTAATGGATTCTGACCCTGCTATTGGGGCCGCAATAGCTAATGATATAGCAAATTTTCACGATTCAGTTAAAATACATATCCAGCGTCAACGTGCTCTTCAGGCATTGAAAATTGTGGAGAAGGAATATTTTGCAAAAGAAGGATTGGTTAAGTTACTTTCAGATTCATTAATGCAAATTAATAAGCTGGGTGTTTCTGATATAGAATCTCAAGTAGAACGGACAACCGAGCAATATACTATTGCGGTTCGTATGGGCGATCAACGTGCAATAAAAGCGGTAGAAGAAAAATTAAAGGTATTATCGGATTATGGAACAGATTTCTTGAAATTTCGCGATAATTTATATGCTGAACGAAAGCAACTTATTGTTCTTCGAGCTAAATATCAAGAAGCGAAAGTTGATGCTTACGGAGGATTGCCTCAAAAATTTGTTGTAAGCAGTGCGTTCCCTGCAGAAAAAAAATCATATCCTATTCGATGGGTTATTATTCTTGTTTCAACTATAGCAACTCTTCTTATTTCCATTCTTGCGATTGTGTTGGTTGAAAATATGCAAAAATACAAGGCCAGATGACTACAAATGAGTGTACCCAATTTTGATTTTCTACGAAAAAAGAAATGGGTGAAGGAACTGGTAAAAGAAGAAACAAAGGAACCAATAAAGGAAAGAATAGAAGAACCAATAAAAGAAACAATAAAAGAACCAATAAAAGAAACAGAACAATTGTCTTTAAATAATTTTAAAAAAGATATAATGGAAGAATATTCAGAAAGTAGTTACTACTTTATAAAACTGATCATAAAATGGAAAAAACATTTTATCATAGTTACTGTTGCTGCAATTGCGGTTTCGTCCTTTTTTTCAAGCGAGTTTATTATAAAACCAAAATATAAAGCATTTGCAATAGTATATCCAGCGAATATTAATCCCTATGGCGCGGAAAGTTCTACAGAACAATTGTTACAATTATTGCAATCGTCTGATATCCGAAATTCAATATTTAAAAAATTTAAATTAGCAGACCGTTATGATATTGACACTACTGTTAAGGGATGGAATGCAAGATTATTAGCGGCTTATGGCTCAAATGTAGATATGAAACGTACAGAATATGAGTCCATTGAAATAAAAGTAATGGATACGGACCCTCAAATAGCCTGTGATATAGTAAATGCAATTATGGATGCTTTAAATTTAAAAGCCCGGACTTTGCAACGTTCCAAAACAAAGGAAGCGTTGGTAATAATATCGAAGCAAATGAATGCAAAAAGGTATCAATTAGATTCATTAAATGCGTTCCTTCAGGAATTACGTGTTAAATATCAAATATTGGATTATAATGGACAGGTAAAAGAAGTTGTTAAAAGCTATCTTAAGGCATTAACCAGTGGTAATAAGAACGGGAACATTAAGGATATTGATGTAATGATACGCAACCTGGAAGAAAAAGGTGGAAGCTATTATGAAGCGATACAGGTTTTTGATGCTGCTTTAGCCCATTATAATAGTATTAGAATGGAATATGAAAATGTGGTAAAAGATTTAAATAAAGAACTTACTTATACCAATATAATAACACCGCCATCACCTGCCGATAAAAAAACATATCCTATCCGCTGGCTTATTGTACTTGCTTCTACGGTGGCAGCCAATCTTTTTTTGCTTTTTACCTTAGCATTGATAGATGTCAGAAAAAAAATAATTCAATAAAAGATTGTTAGAATATAAAAATATAAAATGGGTATATGCCTTGAGCATAGCATTTATAATCATTAATGCTATATGTACCTATTATGAATTTTATTATATCAATTTGCTTCCAGCTGCAGTCCTTATAATATTCCTCGCACTTTTTTCATTGGATAAATTAATTTTACTTGTAGTTTTTCTTACTCCTTTAGCGATTAACTTAGAGCATTTGGAAGGTGGTTTGGGTCTTAGTTTACCAACAGAGCCTATCATATTTGGCATAATGCTTATGTTTATTATTAAGCAGTTTCATCAAAGTACGTTAGATGCTAAAGTGATGCGACACCCCATCACCATTGCGATCCTGATTAATTTGGTGTGGATATTAATTACTTGTATTACAAGTGATATACCTTTAGTGTCATTCAAGTTTTTAGTATCGAGGCTTTGGTTTGTAATTGTTTTTTACTTGATATGTACTCAATTATTTAAAAAATATTCTAACATTAAAAAGTTTAATTGGTTATATATTATTCCTTTCACGCTGGTTATTTTTTACACATTATATAATCATTATTTAACAGGGTTTGAAGAAAAACCGGCTAATTACGTAATGTCTCCTTTTTATAATGATCATACAGTTTATGGTGCAATGCTCGCTATGTTTTTTCCTGTGTTATTATTTTTTACTATGAACAAAAAATATTCACCCAGTATAAAATTGTTCGCTTTTTTACTTCTTGTGATCTATATTGTCGCTTTGATTTTTTCCTATACACGCGCTGCTTGGGTAAGTTTGGTGGTTGCACTGTTCGCTTATTTCATACTTCTTCTGCGTATTAAATTTCGTATTATATTAATGGTTTTGTTAGGAGTTGCAACTGTTCTTATTATAAATCAAAAAGAAATAAAAATGCAGCTCGAAACAAATCGCCAGGATGCTTCAGAGGAATTTGATAAGCATATCCAATCTATTTCTAACGTTTCCACGGATGCATCTAATTTAGAACGTTTGAATCGCTGGAGTGCCGCGTTCAGAATGTTTGATGAAAGGCCTATTTTTGGCTGGGGGCCGGGAACATATAGTTTTGAATATGCTCCTTTTCAGCATGCTAACGAAAAAACAATTATCAGTACTAATATGGGCGACAGAGGAAATGCCCACAGCGAATACATCGGACCCTTGAGCGAATCAGGAGTATTGGGCGCAGTCACATTTATACTAATTATAATTTGTACGTTATCAACCGGCTTTAGATTATATTACACGTTAAAGGATAACGAAACAAAAAAATTAGCCTTGGTTACCTTGCTTGGCTTTATCACTTATATTGTGCACGGTGGGTTAAACAACTTTTTAGATACCGATAAAGCGTCTGTTCCATTTTGGGGATTTATCGCAATACTTGTCGCGATAGATGTGTATCATAAAAATAAAGAAGAAGAAAAAATCGAAACGGTCGTTAATGCACCTTTACGCTAAACAAAGCAATATCATCAATATAAGACCGGTTTTGTTTATAATCAATAATGGTTGTCATTATTAACGCATTTAATTCAGCCATGGTCAGGTCAGGATTATTTTTTATGATGTCTTTGAGCGCATCAATTCCAAAATCATCTCCATTATCATTTTCCAACTCCACTAATCCGTCTGTATAGCATACTATACGAGTACCTGGAGTAATATTCACGATGCCCTCCTTAATTTTTGGAATTTCTTCAAACATACCCAAACCCGTACTACCAATTTTAAGGGTGCTGATAGAATTTCCTGTTGAAAGCAATGGTGGATTATGTGCGGCATTTACATAGGTTAGCGTATGTGTTACTAAATTGTACTTCGCGATAAAAAGCGTAATGAATTTTTCTCCTTTTGCGCTGGACATCACTTTAATATTTAATTCCCTTACAAGTTCCGTGAGTGAAGTAGTGTGATTAAATAAAATACGCAGGTTAGCCTGAAAATTCGACATCAATAAAGCTGCCGCTACACCTTTTCCGGAAACATCCGCGACACAAAAAGCGCATTCGTTTTCATTCAACCAGATAAAATCATAATAATCGCCACCCACTTGTTGATGCGGTAAATAAAAAGCGGCAACATCCAATTTACTGTCGTTGGGTAAAATGCTGGGGAACAGCATGGACTGCATTTCCGATGCCAATTCCAATTCTTTTTTCATTGCGGCTTGGCGAATATTATCTTTCGCCAATTTTTTATTTTCAATAGCGAAAACAATAATACTGGTAAGGGTTTGCACAAACGGTAAATGTTTAATCGCCGGGCTAACTTCCACTTTATCTTCCAGATCGCCAATAAGAACATATGCCAAAGGTTGTGATTTATGAAATACAGGGATTACAATTTCAAATGATTTGTTTAATTTTTTTTTCGAAAAATTGATGGTTCCAATTTCAGTGATCGGAAGCAGGTCACGTTCAACATTGATGTCATTATACTCCTCGCCAACTCCATATTTTAAAATACATTTCCAGCCATTATCATTACTGAAAAGCACTAATTTCCCAATGTTTAATTGATTTTTCAATACATTCTCAAGAATTTGAAGGAGCTGTTCAGTGGAAAAATTATGATTAATGGCCTTGGTAATTTCCAACAACGAATTAAGTTTGATATCCTTCGTTTGTATGGAGGTAATTTTATTAATTTGAGTACTCATTTATGATCGGTAAGTAAAAATTAATTTTTTAATTGTCTGATAAGGCCGGGCAACATTTTAAGCGCGGCCACTTCTTTCATCTTAGCCCTTGCTTCACCGGCAGGCGTACCGAAATATGTTTTACCTGCTTCTACATTTTCTCCCAAGCCTGATTGCGCTAATAATACAGCACCTTTTCCTATATGTACGTCGCTGCGGACTCCTACCTGTCCCCAAACGGTTACACCATCTTCAATTACTACCACACCCGCAATACCCACTTGTGCCGCAAATAAGCACATTTTTCCAACTTGTGTATCATGGCCGATCTGCACATGATTATCAATTTTTGTTCCCGCGCCAATCTTTGTATCTCCCGATACCCCTTTATCAATAGTACACAGCGCGCCAATCTCAACATCATCCTCTATAATTACGCGCCCGCAGGAAATCATTTTATCATATAATGTTGTGCGTTTTTTATAATAAAACGCGTCGGCTCCAATCACGGTATTAGAATGAACAATCACATTATTTCCTAGATGACAATTATCATAAATTACTACGTTTGGATGTAACACGCAATTATCACCGATAGTAACATTGTTACCGAGATAAACGCAGGGCATGATTACCGTATTGGTGCCTATTTTAGCAGTGTCGCTTATTGGTTTTGATGAGTAACTGACCGGCTGAAAATGACGAACTAATTTATTATAATCCCTAAAAGGGTCATCAGAAATCAGTAATGCTTTGCCTTCTGTGCATACTACTTTTTTATTTATCAGGATAGTAGTAGCTTTTGATTGAAGCGCTTTTTCATAATATTTTGGGTGATCAACAAAAACAATATCACCATGTTCCACCATGTGAATTTCATTTAATCCACTGATAATATGATCAGGAGGCCCCTCAAATTCACAATTGATAAGAGCCGCGATATCTTTAAGTTTGAATAAAGGTAATTTCATTGGATAATAGATTGGTTCAATGAGACGTCAAATATAAGAATAATAATAAAAACGCTCCGACACTATTTTTGCCGGAGCGCTTTTTGAAATTTTCATAAAAATTATAAAATAAAAATTAAACAATTTATTAATTAGTTCCCTGAAGTTTATAACTCAGGTTTTAATTTTTCCGCCGCTTGTTCACATGCGTCTTTTACTTTTGAAAGATTAATAATTTTTTTTGTAATTGTTTGTAATAAGTAATATAAAATATAGGTATTGATCAATTGATGAAACGATTTTTGAAACTTTCTTGTAAAGATAATTAAAAAAATAGAAAATAGATGTATTATAATTTTGAGGGTTGTAAGCATTGTTGAACGGAATTTAGAATATGCAAAAAAATCCTCTTTTAACACATAATAATAAACGCCAAAACGCAATATTTTAATCCGTCAAACAATTCTTTCGCTCTGGAAACAGCAATTGCAAAGCGGGTTAAGGTTACACGTTTTACGATAAAATTCGCCATGTTAAGTTCAAAAGCGTCAACAGCATAATTTTTTTTGTAGTGATCAGGATAATGATAGGAAGTTTTTTTTAAATTTCTTATCAATTCGATACCGCTCACCCCCTGTATTTCTACATCTAGAAAAACAAGATTAATTTCTTCCTTATGAAGATAATTAAACGAGTCAACAAGGTTATCGCATTCTTCTTTCAGATTAAGGTTGGGGGTATGGGTATTAATTTTTTACTCACATAATTAAAACGCAAAAATAAAAATACTGCAGCACACATAAGCCCCAATGACAATCCATACCAAATCCCCTGAACTCCATAGCGTAGCTTAAATGCAAATATATAACTCATAGGTAATCCAATTCCCCAATATGCTATAAGAGCGATTATCGTTGGTATTTTTACATCCTTTATACCTCGTAACGCGCCTAATCCAACAACTTGTATACCGTCACTCAATTGAAAAAAAGCCGCGATAATTAACAAGGACGATGCTATTGTAACTACTTCCGGATCTTTATTAAATAAAGTGGGCAGCACATTTCTAAATAAAATAAAACAGGATGCGGTAATGCTCATAAACAGCAGAACTAATATGAAGCCGCTAAAGCCGGCGGCTTGTATCCCTTCCCTGCTTTTTAATCCTGCTTGATTACCTACGCGCACGGATACAGCCGCTGATATTCCACTTGCCATCATATAGGTGGTGGCTGCAATGCACAGCGCCACCTGATGCGCAGCTTGTGCTTCTGGACTTATCCATCCGATCATTATTACTGCAAAACTAAAGGCGCCAACTTCAAATACCCATTGCAAACCCGATGGCACACCAATGGCTAAAATTTGTTTTGTTAAATCATTGGATATATTTCTCAAATTAAAATTTTCCCAATATTTTTTAAAATGTTTGTTATAATATACATACATGAACATGACAAGTGCCATAGCTATCCGCGAAATAAAACTTGCCCAGCAGGATCCCATCAATCCCATTTCAGGAAAACCCCAATGGCCAAAGATCATAGCATAGTTAAGTAAAATATTAAGCAAATTAGAACCTATGGTAATAAACATTGCAATGCGTGTATAGGAGAGCCCTTCGGCAAATTGTTTGAACCCTGAAAAAATACAAAGAGGTATCATTCCCAGCATCATCACATTCAAAAAAGGGATTGCCAAATGAACTACCTCCTGCCTTTGATTAAATAAATTAAGAAGTGGGGAGATCATAAATAATAATACAAATAGTAAAATTCCAATTGTTGTATTGATAATAATACTGTGTTTGAGAAGTGCGGCATTTTGAGAATAGTTTTTAGAACTATCCGCGGCGGCTACCAAAGGCGTTACACCGTAAGAAATGCCTAATCCAAATACCAATACCAAGGTGTAAAGGCTGTTGGATAATGCTACAGCAGCTTGTTGAATAGTCCCAATTTGACCTACCATTGCCGTATCCACCACCCCCACCATAATATGCCCAAATTGACTTAATACAACGGGATAAGCTAAAAAAATAGTGGCTTTGTAATTTTTTTTGTATTCGGATGAAAGAAAAAATGGCATGCGCAAAGATAAGTTTTAAATGAAAGGAAGGTGAAAAATCATCATTCAAAGCCCCAAGAGAAAGCGGTATGACAGTAGCATCAAACTCATCTATTTATTAATACCTTTAGGCTTATAATTTTTTAACTTGTATCAAGTCCATTCTATTGAAAATTAAAATTTAAATTTTATCTGCGCCCTAATTTCCGTTTTAGTATTTCCGTCTATTTCTGTGAGTGAACCTTGGCTGATTATATTTTTATTGTCGTAAAAAGTTTGCGAGTAACGCAACCATATTTCAATCTTTCGTGTAAGATTATAATTCAGCAAAATATAAAACCTTGAACCTCGGTCATAATAGGATGGAATAGAGTAGAAGCCGGGTGTATCACTTTCATAGGCATAAATGCGGGTGTCATAACTATCAGTTTGAAAAAGCGCGTAACGCAAGGTAATGGTAAGCGGTTTCCCCAACTTATTGTATGCGATATCCTGGTAAATTAAATATCCTTTTTGTGTTTTATTATTGTCCAATTTGTAATCAATTAATTCTACCCTATTCTTAAACTTAACAGAAGGTAAAACGCTATATGAAATATTAAAACGGTAATTGGTTTGTTTTACCGGAACAACATAATTTATCATCACATCAGGATTAGCGATGTTCGTTTCTTTATTACGTTGCCGGATCTTAAAATAGAAGTCCGTTTTTTTTGATGGCGTATAATTAAATTGTGCCGTGTAATCATTGCCATGTGACGGCGCATTTACCTGGTATTTCAACCACGGAAATTCAAAACGGTCATAATAAGCGGTTAAAGTGATGGTGTTTGTTGGCTTCGCTACCAAGCCAATATACAAGCCTTTTTCATTCGCGGCAGAAGTTTCTTCAGCGAAGCCGTTACTTATCATATTTTGATAATTGCGTTCATAAAAACGATGCAAAACAGTGAATGATAATCTCGGATCGAGATTGATTAAAACACCATTTAAATAAGCCATCCCTCCGTTTTTGCTTCGAGCCTCTTCACCGAAGAAATTAAAATTGTGCAGGATGAAATTATAATCTAATCCTATATTGAAATTTTGTTTTGCTGAAAACTCAAATTGGTTGTAATGCGATAACGTGCGATTATATTCTTTATCTAACTGATAATTCAACGCGGTTATTCCCATATTAAATTTTCGTGATTTGTAAGAAATGTTTCCTCCATAAATAGTTTGCAATATAGAATGTCTATCTGCAATTTCACCCGGCGTGGTATGATAGCCTGTTGTTTGTAATGAGGATACTGCTGCCACTTCGCCATCTGATAATGTGTCGGTAATATTTGCATCCACATGTTTTCTTGAAAAAAATACGGACGCTTGCATCTTTTTAAAACCAATAGTTGTAGCGGCGCCACGCATAAATTTATTTTCATCAACTGAAGTATAGGGCCGAATACCTGTGGCTGTTTTTTTTACATTTATAATATCCGAACTTTTACCAAAGGCATATGAACTCCATGCTGTTAAGCCTTGTCCGAAGTTTACCTGATAATCCCCGAGAGCAAGTGATCGAATAAATTTTATATTGTGTAAATAAAAATGCGCAGAGTAAAAATCAAAACCCGTTTTCTGATTTCCTTTTAATGAGCGATCATACCAATCGTACTTGAAATTTTGTTTGTTCTTAAAAAATAATTCACCCTGATCTTTTTCAGCTGTAATTCCCCAGCTTACATTTGTTCCATAGGTGAATCTATAACGCGCATATAATTTTTGTGGGCTGCCAATATAACGGGAGTTCGGGCTCTTATATAAAGCAGCACTATCAATAGGTGTAAAGCCTTTTTGTTTTTCAAGTACTTGTCCGTATCGAAGTATGATTATATTTTGGCCTGTTCGAAACATTTCTTTCGTGTTGAAATTCGGCGTATTAAAATTGTCGCTGACACGTATATAGAAAATTATTTTTTGAATCGTTTGAAGATCAAATCCCTCAATACTTTGCAATTCATAAATGGTGATGAGTTTTCCATTTTTTTCAATGTGTGTCAGTAAATTATTTATTTGAATATCATTCAATAATAAAAGCTGGTGCAATTCCTCTTTATTTGTGTTATTCAAATTGATGGGATGTTCAGCATAATAATTCAAGCCATCTAATAAGTTAGTATAATCGATATCTTCATTTTGATTATTTTCCGCAATATTCTCGAGTTGTTGCTGAATATAATCGTTATCTGTTTTTGGTACAAGGGTATCTTGTGCGTCTACGTAAAATGAACAGAATAATAATATCAAAAGTATACAGGATGCTGCAGTCATCTGCGAAATTTGCAAGCTCATATTTTTATTTTCCTTTTTTGAAAACATACGTCAAACCCAATTGTGGACTAAAACCGAGTGTTTGATGGTAACTCGAGGAAAGATCAATTTTGAAATTTTTGAGGTTTATTCCAAAACCGAATGAACTTAAGGTAGGGTTAGTGGTAATTCCGACACGCAAATAAAATCCTTTCACCGCTTTGTATTCAATGCCTGCTTTAAATATTGCCTTTCGCGAAATATCTTTTTCTGTTTCTATGGCAAGTATTACTTTATCAGAAAAATTATAGTTAACGCCTAAGCGAAGAATGGTTGGAATACGTTCATTGTTATAATCAGCCAATTTTTCACGTGTAGGATTAAATACGTGTGCGCCAATGGTAAGGCCTTTAAGTGGTTTGGCTTGAATGCCTATTTCAGCTGCGAATATATTTTTACTTCCATAGCCTTCGGCAATTTTAGTTGTTAAGCAATCCATTGCGATGCCAGCCGAAAGTTTATCACCAAATGCTTTCGCGAATGATAAACTGTATTTGTTTTCGCTATACAGCGAATAACCAAAATTGGAAATCAATAAACCGAACGTCCCGCTTTTTACTGGAAGTGCGACTACAGCGCCTTTTACGCTTAATTCTTTCAGCAGAAATCTGTTTTCATAATATGCGCCTGCCAAAATATCACGCACAAAACCTAATCCTGCTTGGTTATGATGTGTACTCCACACATCGCTGAATGATACAGATGCATTGCCCATTGCCGATGAATGGGCACCGATGGGAAAATTTTCATTATTTGCTTTCGCAGTAATAAATATGGTTATAGCACAGAGGATGAAAAGATATTTTTTCATCCGATTAAATTTAACATAAAAATGCTGTTTACTTTTTCCTCCTTTGAAGCGGGACAAGAGGAAAGGGCTAGTTTATTTATATTTAATATCTTCTTAAGCAGGGGAAACAAGAAGGAGATCGTTTTAGTTTGTTTTATATTCAAACTTAACCTCAGCAAGTTCTTTATTTGCTTTAAGAATTTTATTTTTCAGATTTTCTTTAAAGTCAATTACCTTTTTTAATAAAGCATCATCGCCTGCGGCTAATATTTGTACGGCTAATATTCCTGCATTTTGTCCGCCATCTAAAGCCACTGTAGCAACAGGAATTCCGGGAGGCATTTGTAAAATAGAAAGTACAGAATCCCAACCATCAATAGAAATAGATGAACGACAAGGCACTCCAATTACAGGAAGAGGAGTAAATGCAGCCACTACTCCCGGTAAATGTGCTGCACCGCCTGCTCCGGCAATGATCACACGTATTCCTTTTGTATGCACGCTTTTTGCAAATTCCGCTACTTGCTCAGGTACACGGTGGGCACTTAAAGCATTAATTTCAAAAGGAATTTTAAATTCATTCAGAATTTTTGCAGCTTCTTGCATAATAGGCATATCTGATGTGCTTCCCATTATTATACTCACTTTTGGTGTCATGTAAACTTTATTTAATTGATTAATAAGGTTGTAAAAATAGCTTTTTTAGTGAAAGCGTAAAACAAAAAAGAGCGTTTTTTATAGACTAAATTTGCTTAAATTCGTTGCTTTAAAGCATTTTATGAATAACGTAGTAATTAATAACCATTCCTTTAAAATAAAAATAACTTCTGCCGAAATTCAAAAGGCAGTAACCGCACTTGCAAAGACCATCAACCATGATCTGAAAGGTAAAAACCCTTTGTTTTTAGCGATATTGAATGGTTCCTTTATGTTTGCTTCTGATCTGATGAAGCAATTGACTATTGATTGTGAAATTTCATTTGTGAAATTATCGTCGTATGAAGGAACAACATCTACCGGAAAAATCAAACAACTCATTGGAATTGATGAAAATATAAAAGGCCGTACTGTGGTGATTATTGAAGATATTGTGGATACAGGCAATACCATTGAAAATGTGTGGAAACAATTAAAAGAATTAGATCCAATCGAAATAAAAGTTGCAACGCTTTTGTTTAAATCCGATGCATTTCTTAAAACTGTGCCTATTGAATATGCAGCCATTGTAGTGCCAAATGATTTTATGGTTGGTTATGGGATGGATTATAACGGGCTTGGCAGAAACCTCAATGACATCTATGTGTTGGATTATATTGAGGAGCATAAAAATAAAAATCAAAAAAAATAATAGAAATGTTAAACATTGTTTTATTCGGGCCGCCCGGTGCAGGCAAAGGAACTCAGTCGGAGAAATTAATTGAAAAATATAAATTGGTGCATCTTTCCACAGGTGATATTTTTCGTGCAAATATAAAAGGCACTACCGAATTAGGTACACTTGCCAAAAGCTATATGGATAAAGGGCAATTAGTGCCTGACGAAGTAACGATACGAATGCTGGAAAGTGAAGTGAGTAAAAATCCAAACGCGAAAGGTTTTATTTTTGATGGATTTCCACGCACCAAAGCACAAGCACAAGCGTTGGACGCTTTATTGAAAAATAAAAATACAGCTATTACATTAATGCTTGCGTTAGAAGTTGAGGAAGCTGAATTAAAAAAACGGTTATTGTTAAGAGGAAAAGATAGTGGCAGAGCCGATGATCAAAATCCGGAGGTAGTTCAAAAACGAATTGATGTTTACAATAGTGAAACATTTCCTGTGAAAGATTATTATACCGCTCAAAGTAAATATAAAGGTATAAACGGCATTGGCGAAATTGAAACTATTTTCAACGCCTTATGTGCAAAAATTGATGAAGTTAAATTAGTTTAAAAATTAAAGCCGAAATCGAAATCCGATTTCCGAAATTCAAAAACATGTCCGATAGTAATTTTGTTGATTATGTAAAAATATGTTGCCGCTCTGGTAAAGGCGGAGCGGGATCGGTGCATTTGCATAGAAGTAAGCTTACCGCTAAAGGTGGCCCTGATGGCGGTGATGGAGGTAGAGGCGGACATATCATTCTTCGTGGTAACAAACAATTTTGGACGTTGATACATTTAAAATATCGTAAGCATGTAATCGCAACACCCGGTGAAAACGGAGGTAGTGCTCGCATGACAGGCGCTGAAGGAAAGGATGAAATTCTGGATGTGCCCTTAGGAACAATTATTAGGGATGCTGAAACCGGTGAAATAGAAGGAGAAATTACGGAAGAAGGAGAAGAAAAAATTATTGTTGCCGGCGGACGAGGCGGATTAGGAAACGATCATTTTAAATCGTCTACCATGCAAACACCACGTTTTGCACAGCCGGGAGAAGATGGGCGTGATGAATGGAAAATTTTGGAATTAAAAATACTGGCGGATGTTGGTCTGGTTGGTTTCCCGAATGCAGGTAAATCTACTTTGTTATCAGTTGTTTCGGCTGCTAAACCGGAGATCGCGAACTACCCATTTACTACACTAGTACCCAATTTAGGAATTGTAAAATATCGTGATTACAAATCTTTTGTAATGGCGGACATTCCCGGAATTATAGAAGGAGCAAGTGAAGGAAAAGGTTTAGGTGTCCGTTTTTTACGACACATTGAACGTAACTCTACGTTGTTATTTTTAGTTCCAGCCGATGCCGATGACATTGTTAAAGAATATAAAATTTTATTAAATGAACTGGATCAATTCAATCCGGAGCTGATCCATAAAAAAAGAATTTTAGCCATTTCAAAATGTGATATGATGGATGCAGAGCTGTTAGCTGAAATGAAGAAAGATTTGAATAAACGATTCAAAGAAAAGAAAACAGTCCCTATACTTTATTTTTCATCACAAACCGGACAAGGCGTAACTGAGTTAAAAGATGAATTGTGGAAGCAATTAAATAGTAAGGATGATACGTTTGATTACTAATCACTCAATATAATATTTAAAAAATCAACATGAAAAAATTTAACTTTATAATTAATACAATTTTTATTTTAGTGTTTTTACTAATTAATATTACTTCTGTAAATGCCCAAATCATTACTTCTGCTGAAATAGACGAGCTGGTAGAAAAAACATTAAAAACGTTTGATGTTCCCGGAATAGTTGTTGCTATTATTAAAGATAGTAAAGTGATTCATTCAAAAGGGTATGGTGTACGTAATCTTAACACAAAAGAAAAAGTAGATGAAAATACGTTGTTTGGAATTGCGTCTAATAGTAAAGCATATACCGCCGCTGCGTTAGGTATGTTGGTTGATGAAAAAAAAATTAAGTGGGATGATAAAGTAACGGATTACATTCCTGAATTTCAAATGTCTGATCCTTACGTGACAAAAGAATTTATGATAAGAGATCTTTTATCTCACAGATGCGGACTCGGCTTAGGCGCCGGCGATTTGATGATGTGGCCGGATTCAAATAAGAACACTACAAGTGATATCATTCATAACCTGCGCTATCTGAAGCCTGTATCCAGTTTCAGAACACAATTTGATTATGATAATAATATGTTCATTGTTGCCGGAGAAATTTTAAAAAGAGTATCAGGAATGAGCTGGGAAGATTTTATTGAAAAAAGAATTATGCAGCCCTTAAATATGGAGAAGAGTGCTGCTTCCAAAAAAAGATTGAAAGACAAGTCGAATGTAACATCCTTACATGCGCCTGTTGATGGAAAAGTACAAGTAATAGATATTGGCTGGAGCGAAATTGCGGATGCTGCTGGCGGTATCTACAGTAATTTAACAGATTTGAGTAAATGGGTTACGATGCAATTGAACAATGGAAAATATGGCGATGATTTATCCAAACAATTATTCAGTGAAGAAGCGCAACAGGAAATGTGGGCGGAACAAACCATTATTCCTGTGAAAGGCGCTAACCCTTATAACACGCATTTTTCTGGCTATGGATTGGGTTGGTTTGTAAGTGATGTGAAAGGGTATAAACAAGTTACTCATACAGGAGGGCTTGCAGGTACTGTTACACAAATAACACTAATTCCGGAATTAAAATTAGGAATTATTGTTTTAACGAATCAACAGGTAGGCGCGGCATTTACCACAATTACAAATACGATTAAAGACAGCTATTTTGATTTGCCTAAAACAGACAGGTTAAAAGAATATTCCGAACGTTGGATGAAAGGAAATGAAAAAGTAAAAAAAATAACGGATGAAGTATGGAAAGTGATATCGGAACAACAAAAAAAACCAACAACAAAAAAAGTTGACAGTTTATATACAGGAACATACAATGATAAGTGGTTTGGAGATGTGATCATTTCAGCGAAAAAAGGAAAACTTTATTTTGATTCAAAAAAATCATTACGAATGATAGGAGAATTATTTTACTACAAAGCCAATACGTTTGTTGTAAAATTTAATGACAGGGCTTTGGATGCTGATGCGTTTTTACAATTTGAACTTGATAAAAACGGTAAAGCAATTGGATTTAAAGTAGAAACAATATCACCAAGCACTGATTTTAGTTTTGATTTTCAGGATTTGGATTTTTATCGGGTAGAAAATAAATTACATTAAGAATCTATTTAATTTTCTTCAAAAATAATGTTTTGCCTAACGTGTGAAAGTTGTAATTATAAAAATTAATTGGACATCATCAACTCCATAAAAGAAATTGATACGCAACTGTTTTTGTTTTTAAACAGTAAGCACAATTCATTTTTTGATGTAATAATGTATTGGGCAAGCAACAAGCTTGTTTGGATCCCATTGTATTTGTTTTTCTTCTTTCTTGCTTACAAACAAGTTGGTAAACATATTTGGTTGGTGGCACTTGCAGCATTGGTATTAATAGTTTTGAGTGATCAATTATCCAATCATGCGTTTAAGAATGTTTTTCTACGCTATCGTCCTTGTCATAATTTATTGATACAAGCACAAGTTCATTTGAATAGTAGTTGTGGAGGAACGTATGGTTTTGTTTCATCACATGCGGCAAACACTTTTGCATTAGCTATGTTCCTATTTTTGTTTTTTAAAAATAAGATCAAGTACGTTGGAATCTTGGTTTTTGTATGGGCCTCATTTGTTTCGTACAGTAGGATATATAATGGCCTGCATTATCCGGCTGATGTAGCTGTTGGAGGGATTCTTGGAATGGGAATAGGAGTGTTGGTGTTTAAATTATATGAGTTAGCAAATAAAAAATATAATACGTCATTGCAGGGTTTTTCACCTAAGCAATCTGATCATTTGTAAGGAGTTAAAATATGATTGCATTAATCGGTACTCCTTCGCAACGACGATAATCTTAAAAAACAACACACAATGAATTATTTACTTTTAGTTTTTTTAGGAGGTGGCTTAGGGAGCATTGTAAGGATGGGTATTGCAGGGTTTGTGCAATCCAATTTTAAATCCATTTTTCCGGTAGCTACACTTTGCTCAAACATTATAAGCTGTGTTATTCTTGCATTAGCCGTTGGTTTTTTTAGTGAAAAATTAATTAGTAATCCTAATTTGCGAATGTTTATTCTTGTTGGTTTTTGTGGAGGGTTTAGCACTTTCTCAACATTCAGTTATGAAACAGTGGAGTTGATGCGTTCAGGAAACATGATGTACGCAATTGCAAATATTTTAATAAGCGTTTCTGTATGTATAGGACTTATTTACTTTTTGACGAAACAAGCTTAAAAGTTATTATAGCGGAGCCGATAATAGAGCGTGGAAATTACAAATAGTAGTATCTAAAATAAAAAAATTAATTTTTTTGAAAAATGAAAAGAATAATTTATATCCTTATCTCCCTAACGCAAATTATCCCAACACAAGCGCAAACTGTAAAACCAAAATTGGTTGTAGGTATTGTTATTGATCAAATGCGTTACGATTATATTTACAGATATTGGGATAAGTTTGGCAATGAGGGTTTTAAACGTTTAGTGAATGAAGGTTTCTTCTGCAAAAACACGAATTATAACTACTCTCCCACCCATACCGGTCCCGGGCATGCTTCTATTTATACTGGTACAACACCTGCTGTACATGGTATTATTGCAAATGAATGGTTTAATAAAATAACTGGTAAGAATTTATATTGTGTTTCAGATTACAATGTGAATGGAGTAGGGGCAAGTTCTCCGGAATCAAAATGTTCTGCGGCTAATATGCTCACAACAACTATTACAGATGAATTAAGAATTTCGTCCAATATGAGATCAAAAGTAATTGGTATTGCTTTAAAAGACAGAAGCGCGATATTACCTGCAGGACATAATGCTAATGCAGCTTATTGGTATGATGGAAGTAATGGTAGTTTTATTACTAGCACTTATTATATGAAAGAATTACCTCAATGGGTTGTGGATTTTAATAAAAAAGAACTGGCAAAAAAATATTTGAGTCAACCATGGAACACACTTTTACCGATTGAACAATACACCGAAAGTTTGCCTGATGATAATAAATATGAAACAATTGCTAAAGGTGAAATCAAACCTGTATTTCCACATAACCTGCCTGAATTGATGAAAGCGAATGGTGGTTTTAACATTATACGTACTACTCCTTTTGGAAATTCAATTACAAAGGATTTCGCGATCGAAGTAATTAAAAATGAAAACATGGGAAAGTCAGATGCGACTGATTTTCTGGCTGTTTCATTTTCTTCACCTGATTATATCGGACATACATACGGTCCTAATTCTGTGGAACAGGAAGATGATTATTTACGTTTGGACAAAGATCTTGCAGAATTATTAAAGTTTTTAGATGTTCAGGTAGGAAAAAATAATTCATTGGTTTTTTTAACTGCTGATCATGCGGCATCCGAAGTTCCAAGTTATTTAATGGATATGAAAATACCTGCTGGTTATGTTGATGAAAAGAAAATAATTGCTGATTTGAAAAAACAATTGGTTCAACTATACGGTGATTCATTAGTGCTTTCTTATTCGAATCAACAAGTATTTTTAAATCATAAAATAATTGACAGTAAAAAATTAGTAATCGAACATGTAGAGGATAATGTTGCTGAATTATTACAAACTATGGATGGTGTATCCGAAGTAGTAACTGCGAAAACACTTAGTAATACGCAGTATACAGAAGGCTCAAGATATTTAATGCAAAAGGGTTTTAATGCAAAACGCTCAGGTGATGTGCTTGTAAATTATTTGCCTTCCTGGGTTGATTATCAAAGGACTGGAACTACACATGGTTCACCTTATAGTTATGATACACATGTTCCATTAATTTTTTATGGCTGGAACGTTCAACAAGGGAGTTCTTCTGAACAAGTGTATATTACGGATATAGCAGCAACCTTAGCAATGATGTTGAACATTCAGTTCCCGAATGGTTGTACAGGTAAGCCTATTTTATTTTTAGTGAAATAGTTTTTATTTCATTTTACTAAACGCCTCGGTAAACCATAAAATCTCTTTTAAAAATGCAGCGGCTCTTTTATCTGTAGATATTTTATCTTTTGCATTCCCATTTTCATCAAAATTTTCTTCCACCTTTGGAACAGGAAAAGTGGCAGAAACAGGTACTGCTTTTATTTTTAGAAAAATAGTTTGAACCAAGGCCATTGCATTTACTCCTCCATAAGCACCGGATGAAACACTTGCTAATCCTATTGGTTTATGATACCATTCATTATATAATAAGTCGATCGCATTTTTTAAACTTGCAGGATAACCACCATTGTATTCGGGAAATACAACTATGACTGCATCAGCTTTAATTATTTTTTCTGAAAATAATTTTGCAGAAGCGCTTGGCTCTGGTGTGTAGGATAAACGTTCTTCCAGCACCGGAAAATTAAATTCTTTTAGATCTAAAATTTCAGTTGTTGCCAGATTATTTTCTGTAATGTAATTTTTAAAATACTTGGCTACGTTATGACTTTGTCTTCCGATGCGTATACTGCCTGATATTATTGCGATGTGGAACATGTCTTTTATTTTAATTTTTCTTCACCAAACTTAGTTTTGTTGTACCTAACTAATTTATTATTTATATATACTGATTCTAATACAGTATTTTCATTTTTTATTAATTCAAAAATATGCAATTCAGGTTCTTTAGGTTTGGAATAATATTTTTCGCTCCATTGGTACCCTTTTATTTTACCATTTTGATAGATATACTCTTTGAGTTTCCCTGCACCTCTATTGTTATTGTTGTATTGAGTATTATATGTTAGTTCGGTTTTAAGAGTATCATTATCATATGTGTATTCAGTTATTGTTACTGGAGTATTCATACTATATTTCATTGTATCAGAAATTATTTTAATAAGTTTGCCTTCCTTATCATAAAAATAATTATCATAATTATCTTTTTTTATTCTTCCCGAATCATCAAATATATAGGTGTTTTTATCATTATGATAAACCATAGAGTCCAGGTTTATAAGATATATATTTTTTAAGCTGTCTTGTTTATAATAAAAACTCATGTTTTTGTTTCTATAAGGTTTGTCATTTTGCTTCAAATAACTTGCAGTTAGAATTCCCGTTGTTTGATTATAGGTGTATAGCAATTTGTCAGTTCTATGAAATACTCCTTTTTTATTTAACTCATACAACGTCCAGGTAATTGTTGAAATTTTTAATTCCTCAAAAGATTTAATTGTAATATTTGTAATGCCGTCGTTTATGCAATATTCAATTATATTATTTTGCGAGAATATGCTTACAGGAATAAGTAGAAGCAATATTATTTTAAGAGTTTTTTTATCCATTAAATAGTTACAATGCTTTTAAAACCTTTTCTGTTTTCTCCAGCATTTCATCTGTAAAATCAAGATGAGTAACAAAACGTATTGCCTGTTTACCAAAGCTGGTAGCTTTTATATTATTGGATGTTAGCTTTTGTAAAAACTCTTCAGGTTTAACATTTTCTTTCAGATTAAAAATTACGATGTTGGTATCAACAGGTAAAACGTTATCAACGTAACTTAAATTTTTAATTACACTGTCCAATTGTTTGGCGCGTTTATGGTCTTCTTTTAATCTGTTCACATTATTATCCAATGCGTAAATCCCAGCGGCAGCAAAGTATCCCACTTGTCGCATACCACCCCCAAATACTTTACGTACTCTTCGTGCTTTACGTATAAATTCTTTATCGCCTAATAAAAGAGACCCGGCAGGGGCACCTAAGCCTTTGGATAAACAAATGGAAATAGAATCGAATAATTTCCCTACCTCCACTGTAGAATAATTTGTTTCCACGATCGCATTAAAAATACGTGCTCCATCCAAATGATATTTTAAATTTTTTTCTATGCATATCTTAGAAAGTTCCTGCATTTGTTCTAATGAGTAATAGCTTCCTCCTGCTTTATTTCCTGTATTTTCAATACAAAGCAGGCTGGTAGTTGTCAGCCAGTCATAAACCGGATTAATACTTTCTAAAACTTGTTGTGTTGAAATTCGTCCCCGATCACCTTGTAATAATTTTGCTTGTACTCCCGAGTTGGATGATATTCCCCCACCTTCATAATTATAAATATGTGCAGTTGCATCGCAAATTACTTCATCACCGGGACGAGTATGCACTTTGATCGCTATTTGGTTGGTCATAGTTCCTGATGGACAAAACAGAGCAGCTGCCTTACCAAAAAGTTTTGCTGCTTGTGCTTCCAATGCATTTACGGTTGGTTCTTCGCCAAATACATCATCGCCAACTTCTGCTTTGAACATGGCATCCAACATGGCTTTTGTTGGTTTTGTAACGGTGTCACTTCTTAAGTCTACTATCATTTTTAAATTTGTTAGCTCCCTCTCCTTCGGAGAGGGGGGGTGAGGTTTACTTTTTTCTAACTATCATCAATCCATCACGTACAGGTAACAACATATGCTCCACACGTAAATCAACATGAATTTTTTTATTAAAAGCATCGATTGCTTTTGTATCGGTATCCATCTTTTCGGGAGAGCCCAATATTTTACCGCTCCATAATACATTATCAGCAATGATATAACCACCATTGCGTACCTTATCAAAGATTAGGTCATAGTAGGTTGAATAATTTTTTTTATCAGCGTCAATAAAAACCAAGTCAAATGTTTCATTTATTGTTGGGATGATGTCCAATGCATTGCCGATGTAATAATTGATCTTATTACTTAACTCCGCTTTGTTAAAAAACTCACGAACCATTTTTTCTAATTCAGCATTGATGTCAATGGTATGTAATTTTCCGTTTTCCAGGAGCCCTTGTGCTAGGCAAATACCTGAATAACCTGTATACGTACCGATCTCCAAAATTTGTTTTGGTTGGATCATTTTACTTAACATACTCAGCAAATTCCCCTGCAAATGCCCGGAGAGCATACGGGGCATCAGTATATTGGCATGTGTATCCCTGTTCAATCTTTTTAGCACTTCTGATTCGGGCTGTGAATGCCCTAATGCGTAAGCTTCAATTTTTTCGTCAATAAATTCCATGTCAGCTAATTTGTCGGCAACGAAAATACACAATAAAATGCATCTTCAAAAATAAAAAATGGTGTACTGTAATGCTTATTAATGCTACATTTTACAGGGTAATTTGTTTTTTTAATTGCATGGTTTTCAACGCTAATTTGTTTATAAGTTTGGTTTAGTCAAAGTAGATGCCCCTTCTTTTATCTTCAATTTAGCGTGGATTAATAGGTGAGGTGGGTGCAAGCGTGTTTGGCTAAAAATAAAACAAGTATGAAAAATAGTTTTGCATTTATTTTATTATTTATAGTTGTTGTTGTTTCTTCTTTGCAGGCTCAAAAAAGTAGCAGGCCCAGTTCTAAAAAATTAAGTACTGAAGAGGTAAAAAAATTTAGTGTTGCTGAAAAATTTTATGAAGAAGAGGATTATTTGCGAGCCCTTCCTATTTATACTGATCTATTAGATGCTCATCCTGATCAAGTGTATTTTAAATTAAAATCAGGGATTTGCTACATGTATAAAAGTGATGAAAAAGAAAAGTCAATTAGTTTATTAAATGAGGTGGAACAAGTTGCCCCAGCTACGAAGGATATTTATTTTTATTTAGGACGCGCCTATCATTTGAATCAAAAGTTCGATGAAGCAATTAATTATTTTAATAAATATCTTGCTCAAAATCCTCCGATATATCAGCAGCTATTATCCAAAAAATACATTGAAAACAGTAAAAACGGTAAAGCATTTATCGACCTGAAAATAAAATGTGACATAAAAAATGTTGGCCCGGTTATTAATACTGAAAACAATGAGTATGTACCTGTTATTTCTTCTGATGAAGCCGTGCTTATATATACCTATACAGGTCCACGAAGTACAGGTGAATTAATGGACAGTGAGTTTAACCCTGATCCTAATGGTTATTATTACGAGGACGTTTTTATTTCACAACGAGTGGGTGATCAATGGCTGAATTCCCAAAGTATTGGCCCTAATATTAATACAAAGAATCATGATGCCAATATCGCTCTTTCAGGGGATGGCCAACAATTATTTTTGTTTCATAGTACGGAAAAAGATGGTGGAGATATATACATAAGTTATTTAGATGGCGAAATATGGGGCGTTCCTGAACGATTGGGGCCAAATATAAATACTAAATATTGGGAAGGTAGTTGTTCGCTTTCTGCTGACGAAGAACTATTATATTTTGCAAGTGAACGTCCGGGTGGTTTCGGAGGAAAAGATATTTATGTAAGTAAAAAAATGCCTGATCGCAGTTGGGGCATAGCCAAAAATTTGGGGCCTAATATCAATACAAAATATAATGATGATTCTCCATTTATACATCCGGATGGTAAAACGTTGTTCTTTAGCTCCGAAGGGCATAAGAGCATGGGTGGTTATGATATTATGTATTCTACTATTGCTGATAGTACGTGGAGCGAGCCCATAAGCATGGGATATCCTATTAATACAACTGAAGATGAACGATTTTATGTTTTAACAGCTGATGGTGAACATGGTTATTTTTCATCTAATAGAAAAGATGGTTATGGCGGACAAGATATATATACTGTTTCTCCGGGATATTTTGGCGAAGGTCCAATATTATCATTGGTTGTGGGTGTAATTTCTGCTGATGAACAACCTGTAAAAGCGACCATTAATGTTTCCAATGCGGAAACAGGTGAGAAAAAAGGAACTTACCATTCTAATTCTGCAACAGGGAAATATCTTATTGCCTTAACACCCGGAAGTAAATATAAAATAGCTATTGAAGTACAAGGACAAGAATCGCAGATACAGTATGTGAATGTAAAAAGCTTGGATACGTATGTGCAGGTTCAAAAGAATTTTCAATTTTATACTGATGAATATAAAAAAGAAAATGGGATAGCTACAGTAGCTGATTCATCCAACTCGTTACAAGCTGATATTAATAATCAGGTAAAACAAAAAAATGCAGAAAAAGTACCGGAGGTATATGAGGCACATGTTTACCAAGATTTGATTAAGAAGCACGGTGATGAAGTAAAGGAGGATGTTAGTTTTAATGTGGAATTAGGAACATTTGCTCATGCTTCAGATTTTGATCCGGAGCAATACAAAGATCTGGGAACTATTCAATCACATGTAGATGAAAAAGGAAATACCATATATTCAATTGGCCCTTTCAAAAGTTTGTTGGATGCCGAAATATTCAAATATAAAGTATATGGTAAAGAAAACTCAGGATGGAAAAACCCTGCTATAATAGTAACAGTGAATGACAAAGGAAATCGCAAATTAGTTCAACAATATTATGAAAATGAATACACTCGTAAAGATTATGTAGCCCCAACTGAAAGCAGCGTGATAAAAAGCAAGGAAGACTATTTAGCTTCTAATCCTAACGGGCAGCTTTCCGCTTTAACAAATGATAAAACATTGGAAATAGAAGGTATATCATACAAAGTAGAAATTGGCGCTGTTGACAACCCAAGTGATTTTAATTTACAAAAATTAAGTAAATATGGAAAAATAGAAAGTAAAAAATATGCTGACGGAAAAACGCGCTACACAATGGGACCTTTTAAAACGCTTGCGGAATCGGAAGAATTCAAAAAAATGTTGATTCAAAAAGAGCCCGATGCATCTAAATCATTGATTACAGTAGTTTATTTTGGCGCCCGTAAAACATTGCCGGAGATGGAAGAAATAAAAAAAACAGGTACGTATAAAAAAGCGGAACCTGTGTTAACCGGCGGAAATCTTTGTGATCCTTCCGCGCCACAGGATTTTTCTTATTTCGTTGGTAAAGATTTAAATAATAAAGAAGTGTATAATAAGTTAATAAATACAGCAGGAGGCTTGTGTGCGGAAGGCTTGATTTTTAGAGTACAAATTGGCGCTTATCGCAAACCCGAAAATTTCAAACATGCAAATTTAAACTCTTTGGAACCCCCACCGACAGTAGTTCTTCCTTTTCCTGATGGAATTACACGATTTACAATGCGTGATTTTAAAACGCTGAAAGAGGCTGAAAATTTTAGGCAGGCTGTAATTAAGTTAGGAACAGGCGATGCCTGGATCACGGCACTTTATCAAGGTAAGCGAATGTTGTTGCAGGATTTGATCGCTAATAATTTTTTTAACAGGAAAATTAATTAACCGATTATTTCCTGAACCCTGCCTACTTGCCGGTTATCTAACATTACTTTTATTCCGCGTGAATGAAAGGCGGCGCTGGTAAGTATCCATTGAACTTTGCCGCGTGTACGTTTACCGATGCGTTGATCTTTTTTTAGCACTACATCCACTTCAATCCCCAGCCGCATGTTTACGCGATACATATTAGGTGTATGTTTAGTTTGTAAGTTCATGTTGTACTATAGAAGTAACTGATATTATTCTGTTACTGAAATAGTTAATAAATTTGGTAATTCATCAAAAAGAGGATTGGGATTTAAAGTACAAATAGCTGCATATAAATTTTCTAAAAAATATAATCAAGGTTCCCTAAAAAAGTCCAACTAAATTAATTTTATAAAATGTTAGAAAAACACCACAAGGCACGTTTGAGTGAACCCTATATAGTACTATGAATAAAGTCTCGTTATCGACAACTGCCAGATGTTAAATAATTTCCATATACAACTAGTTGATTATTACTATAAATCCAAGTTTCAATTGGTTTTGGGCCTTCAATAGGATTGGCATCCTTCGCCAGAGCATCCAAAGTTTGCTGAGGAACTATGAAAGTAATAATATCACCTTCAATAGTGCCATTCATTTTCCAGTTTTTATTGTACTCAATACCTCCTTTTATTAATTTTTTTTTGATATCAACACTTATCTCTTTGTCTTTTTTTACCAATGTTACCAATGTTTTTTCAATTATACCATCACGATTTTTTTTTGAAAAAAAACATCCTTGCTCTGATTGCGAATACAATTTATTATTTATTGCTGAATAGCATCCCAAAAGAAATAACAGATAGATTATTTTTTTCATATAGATAATTTGTTTTTTAATTGCCATGTGAATTTCATTAGTTGTATATAGTTCATAGTTATTTTCATCTGTTAATTTTGAAATTTATTTTCTATTTAATAATTGATACATTACCTTTTTGTGATAGTTGATCACCGGTGATACAGGTTACTTTTAAATAATATACAAATACATCAGAAGCCAGCTGTTTACCTTTATAAATTCCATCCCAACCTTGTTTTGGGTTTGTAGTTTCAAATACCTTTTCTCCCCAACGATCATAAATTGCCCAGTACATTGTTATTATGCCTACACCTCTCACATACAATACATCATTTTGTCCATCTCCGTTTGGAGAAAATCCATTAGGTACAAATATTTCTCCTTCAAATCCACATTTCAAATCCACCTTAACTGTAACGCATGCACTATCAGTACAACCTGCAGGGGTTTTAATTATTACACAATATTGAGTTGTAGCAGTTGGTGTAGCCTTTGGATTGGGACAAGTACTACAGTCTAATCCCGTTGGTGGTACCCAACTATAAGTGCCACCTCCGCTTGATTTTAGATCGGTGCTACTACCATAATTAATAGTAGTATCTCCACTGGCTATTGGTGTTGGTAATGGATTTACCGTTACACTATAAGTAGCAGTATCAGCACAGTTACCAACAGCTACAACTACCGTATAGGATGTTGTAGCAATTGGGGATTCTGTTATACTCTTTGTTTTTGCCCCTGTGTTCCATAAATAATTAGTGCCTCCACTAGCGGTTAAAGTTACTTTATCTCCTATACAAATATTGTTTCCTGCTATGGTTGCTATTACCGGAGGTATCACGGTTAGTGTATGTGCGGCTGTGCCAGTACAACCGTTTTGAGTAACACTTACAATGTAGGTATTAACAGGAGTAGTTGGACTAACTATAATTGATGCAGTAGTTTCTCCTCCGGGACTCCAGCTATAAGGACCTACAGTAGTTGCTGTAAGAGTAGCGGAGCTCCCAGTACAGATTGTATCCTTTCCACTGATTATTGGTATAGGAGTTTGAGTAACTATTATTTGAGCAGTGGCCGATCCGGAACACCCATTTAAAGTAGCAATTACTGTATAACTATTTGAAGTTCCCGGGCTTACTATTATTGAGGAAGTGGTTTGTCCCGAACTCCATGCGTAGCTGCCTCCTGCGTTAGCAGTTAGGGTAGTGCTTTGTCCAGAACAGATATTCATTGTTCCGGTAATTGTTGGTGCCGGAATAGGATTTACCTTTACTGTTTGCGAAGCGGTACCACTGCATAAACCATTAGTTACTGTTACACTATAAGTGGTTGAACCTATGCCTGGGCTAACGGTTATAGATGGATTTGTTGAGCTATCACTCCATAAATAAGTCCCGCCTCCGGTAGTTGTTAATGTTGTGCTGTTTCCATCACAGATTGTATTTATACCCGTTATACTTGGTATTAATGCGGATTGAACAGTTACTTGTATTGTTGCACTTGCAGTGCACCCTGTAGTTACTATTACGGTATATGTGTTGGTTGCATTAGTAGGTGTAACTATTATACTTGTTGTAGTTTCTCCTGTGTTCCAGCTATAGGAGCCTCCGCCTGTAGCTGTTAAGGTGCTGCTGCCACCTACGCATATTGTTGTGCTGCCACTTATTGTTGGAGTTGGTGGCGGAGTAATACTAACAATTACAGTAGTTTGCCCGGTACATCCGCTGGTATTAGCCGTTACTGTGTATGTGGTTTGAACAGAAGGAGATACAACTATATTAGTGGTTGTAGCACCATTATCCCATATATATGTACTACCACCATTGGCTGTTAAGGTTGTACTAGTGCCTGGGCATACACTGGTGTTGCCCGTTATAGTAGGAGTGGGATTGTTCACTACTGTTACCTGTACTGTTGCGGTTCCACTGCAATTTCCGTTGGTTACTGTTACACTATAACTAGTTGTAATTGTAGGGCTTACAACTATACTAGACCCAGTAGAATTATCACTCCATGTATACGTGCCTCCTCCGCTGGTTGTTAAAGTAGTACTTGTACCAGCACAAATAGTGGTATTGCCCGTTATTACCGGTATTAAATTAGCAGCTACTGTTACCGCTACAGTTGCAGTTCCTGTACATCCGCCGTTGGTAACCGTTACAGTATAGTTAGTGGTTCCACCTACTGGGCTCACAGTTATGCTTGTTGTTGTTTCTGCGGTGCTCCATAAATAAGTTCCTCCGCCCGTGGCAGTTAGGGTAGTACTGGTACCCGGACAAATTGTAGTGATACCCGTAATTGTTGGTGTGGGGTTAGGATTTACTGTTACCGTTACCGATTTGGAACTTGTACAACCTGCCTTAGTGACTGTTACGGAATAAGTGCTGGTAGTACTAGGAGCTACTGTAATTGTTGTTGTTGTAGCACCCGTATTCCAACTATAAGTACCTCCACCAGTAGCTGTAAGAGTGGTATTTTGTCCGGCACAAATACTCAGTATGCCTGTAATATTTGCTATGGGAGCGGGAGTTACGCTTACACTAGCTGTACTTGAAGCAGTGGCACCTGCATTATCGGTTACTATAACAGTATAAGTGGTTGTACTGAGGGGACAAACACTTACGCTTGAGCTGGT
>JBBSPS010000003.1:0-49153 GCA_038258655.1 Bacteroidia bacterium | reverse complement strand
TATCAAAGAGAATACTATTTTTTGTGAAGACGGTTTTTTTCGTGAACCCGGAATCATTGAAAATATTGCACAAACAGCTGCACTTCGAGTTGGGTACATTGTTTCCTTAATGGAAAAGAACGGAGAAAAAGTAAACCCTCCTGTCGGATATATAGGAGCTATAAAGAAATTAGCAATTCATCAGTTGCCTAAAATTGGTAGCGAATTGCGAACTGAAGTATGCATTCAACATATTGTATTTGATGTTACATTGATTAGTGGAAAAACTACACTCAATGGTGAAATCATTGCAGAATGCGAAATGAAAATATTTTTGAAAAAAGATAATGAGCCTGTAAATAATTTTGTGTAATTGGTTATAAATAAATTTTATGTTTTCAAAGTGATTTCATATAATGACTCCACATTCTAGTAATGATTTATATTCATGCTCTCCTTTCCATTTAGCTATGTATGGGTTATAATTACATTCAGTTTCATGAAACCATGTTTCATTGTTAATGGTCTTCGGAATACGATTATCCACGCACATAAAACGATATTCACAGTCCTTACAAACAAATGTTTTATCCTTTGTTATATGCCATAATTTTTGAAAACTAGGATTATTTATGTAATCTCGTAATTCTACATCGTTTTTTATATCTTCAAGATTTCCAAAAACATATGGGCTCTCTGGTGAATTTTTAATTTCGCCTTTTTTGTTTATATATAATTTGCGATTAAAATATGTATGATGGTTTTGAGATTCAGTATAAATAAATATGTTAGGTGAAAAATAATTTAAATTAACATTTGAAGTGTTTGTGAATTGAAAAGATTTAGTAATAAATGTAACATCAAGTATTCCATATGTTTTTTTAACATTTTCTGGAGCATTATAAATAACAATTTGAGTTATTTTTTTTAAAGTATAACACAACTCATCTATTATTTTCTGTATATCCTTATTATATAAAATAAAAAACTGAGTAGATTGACAATTAATGTTCCCTAATAGTTTTTGCAAATTAGGCATGGTAGTATTTTCGAAACTACTATATATTATGGTAAGATTATCTACATTCAATGACAAATTAGATTTTAATAAAAGTTGGAAATTATCTTCTACTATAAGGTTTGTTATCTCAAAAGCGTTGTCCCAGTATAAATCCATTTTAGGAAATAAATCAGGTTCATATGTAAAAAATCCATATTCTTTACTCTCAAGATATTTTAAATAATTATCTATCCCATCATCATATTCATTATTGTAATAATCTTTAATCTTTGAGACAGGCATCTCATCGCTGATAATAAGTATATCAAATAATAAGTTTGGAATGTATTCAAAATTAGAAAGTTGTAAATCATAAATAATGGATTGGCTATAACCTTTAACAGGAACACAATTTGAAAATAATTTAAAGTATAGTTTATTCATTACTATTAAAATTGAAAGGTAAAATGGTTGCCTTGTAAAACGGTTGAGCCATCGTAAAATATTTTATTTTTTGTGGATTGGTAACATCTTTATTTTTCTCTCTAATTGTGAGCGTTCTATATAAAACAGGTAACTTCTCTAATATTTCTTTGTTAATTACATCTTCTATTTTCATATTAGAGTATTAGTTAGTTAACCACTCAGCGACTTTTTTATTAAGGTAATAATTACAATTTATTGAAATCTCATCATATATACCAATGGGGTTTACCTCTAAAAACACGTAACGACCATCAAACGTCTTTATTATATCAATTGAACCTGTATTGAGATTTAATTGCTTCATGAGTAAAACAAGTTTATCTTCAATATTTTTAGGTAATTTGAATGGAATGGTACGAGGATTTCTTATTTTATCTTTGTCCCTATAATCTACCACATTGTATTTCGACTGACTAAATATTGCCGCTGAATAGCATTTCCCGTCTAAATAAAAATACGCAATTCAATTTCTTTTTCAATATATTCTTGAAATAAGCTTGGAAAAAAAGTTGTAGGTAAAGAATTTATCAATTCTTCCTCCACAATTGAGGTATACATTATACCAAGATATTCATTGTTTAAATCAATTGATATGCCATTAAAAATTGGCTTTGTTATTATTTTTTTAAATGTATAATGAAATTCTTTTAATTCTTTTTTGCATGTTGTGATGATAGTGGAGGGGGTGAGTAGACCAATATTATTGGCCTCATTTAAGGTTTGGTATTTATTAAGATTCATTTTATCAAAACCTCCACCCAATGTTCGTATATTCTTTAAGGAGGACTGAATAAAATTCAAATAATATTCATATTCAAAATAAAGAAATGATCTTTCATTCTTTGTAATACAAAAATTCTCAAATCGAATCTCATTATGTTGTCTATACCAAATACTTTTAATTTTCTTATTTTTTATAGTGCAAAAATGTTGTTGAAGTTCTTTCAAATCAGTTATTAGCACACTAGTTATTTCTAATTTGCGGATCCAATTTAGTACATCAATTGTTGACCTATCATTATGCAGACCGAAAATAAAAATCATAAACGCTTAACATTAATGCTCTTTTAAAAATGTTGTAAGTTCAGTAGAATTCATTTTCATTTTAATTAATTTACCATCCTTAGAAAATAAAATTCCATGTGGGTAACCACTTAATAATAATTTTTTGTTAATCTCAGAAGAAGATAATCCTTGTAGTGTAGTTATATTATACTTAGTTATTAAATTTGTCAATTCTAAAATAGTAACCTTATCTACTAAGCCTAAAATAGTAATTTTACCTTTATATTCTTTCTGTAAATTTTCAAAAATTGATAAATCCTTTATACAAGGATTACAAAAACTCGCCCATATATCAATATACAAATATTTGCCTTTCTCTTTTAGTTTAAGAATTGATGTTGTGTCGCCCTTAAATGTGATAAAATTAAAATCGGGAATATTTTTTAGTTCTTTAATATCGCTTTCCTTTTCACCTGAATAGGGACTAAAATAGACAGCTTCACCATCAGGATCTATCTTATTAAATATAAATTTTTTCCCACAAGATTCAAAAATTATGTTTGGTTTTAAAATACATGAGTTGTAATTATTTTCATTATCATATATTTCAAAATACTTTTGATTCTCATTACCAATAAACACTTTATCAATTCCGACATCATTAAAAATGCCATTGTTATTGATATCAGAAACTGCAATGGAAAAAGCTGTTTTTTTTGTACCAAAGTCACCTGCTTTAGTATAATTATTTTTCAATGTTAACCAAAAGGATTGGTCGATTGGTGAAGCATCTAAATGAGGAATACTGCTTGATTGTAAATATTGTTTTTTTTCATTTGTTATAAAATATTTAATCATCCCATTATCTACAGTTTTAAGTTGCAAGGAAACCGTCTTCTCAGGGGTTAAAATAACTCCCCGTGAATTTGTAAAATCAGGAATGCTTGAGCCAAAAATAACAGGTGTTTTTGTTTTGTAGTTAAAAACCAGAACAAATTTTTCATCTGTAATTCTTGAATTTCCAATTGATTTTTTGGAGAGCAATGAAAATGCTGTATCCGTTGGAATAAAATCAATAGCAGGGAACACAATTTTATTTTTTGTTGAGGAAAAAAAAGGGTCATTTAAATTAAACAATATTAAAGCATTACTGGCATTGAGAAGTTCTAATAAACTTGGTTCGGCTATTCGATTTAGAACAATCTTATTTTGACTAAATAGGAGATTAGAACATACAAGTAAAACAATTAAACAATATTTTTTCATAAAATCTTTTGTTAACTTCGATAAACAAACCAACGACTATAAAAATTTATAATCGTTGGTTGTATTAAAGCATGCTTAATTACTTTGCTATTAAAAAAGAAATGCTATGCAGGTCCAACAGCTGAGTAATTATCAGCCTGATTGCAATATTCCACGCCCGTTTCAGTATTTAGAATATCACAAAGTCCACTACCATTTGTCCAAGTGACCCTATAATAGCCACCTTTTACTTCTTCTAGGTTTTTTACCTTAAATGCTTCAAAAGCATTCATTAATTTGTCTGTACCCATTTTGTTTATAAATTAATTGTTAATAATTATAATCCATTTTTTTAAGTGTTAGGATATTAGCCACTTCTAAAATTTAGATAATTGCTACGTATCAATTTTCAAAATTTGTTTCAAACATACAGTTTAAATTTACTTTTCCAAAATTTTCAGTTCAAATTTTATTTAACGGTCGATTTATTTATTTAACGGTAAATTTTTGTTTTGACCTTAAGGAATTACTTTGATTATATTTGCTATTATTTACGGTAGTTTTTGTTATTTTGGATTGATAAATTAACAATTATTTATTCAACAATTATTTTTAATGACCATTTGTACTGTAATTGAGATAGACCAACTTAGTAAAATATATAAAAGAGCTGATCATCCTGCCATCAATAGTATTTCTTTTACAGTTGACAAAGGGAGTATTTTTGGTTTATTAGGGCCAAATGGAGCAGGTAAAACAACTATACTTTCTATCCTTTGCGGATTATTACAACCATCGAGTGGAGATGTAAAAATTAATGATCTATTGCTCTCTCAACATCTTGAAAAAATAAAACACATTATTGGGGTTGTTCCCCAAGAAATTGCACTGTACCCTACTCTTACAGCATTTGAGAATCTTCAATACATTGGAAATATGTATGGACTGAAAGGCAAAAACCTAAAAGAAAAAATTAATGAACATCTTGAAATAGTTGGATTGCAAACGCATGCAAATAAACGTATTGAAACGTTTTCAGGAGGAATGAAACGCAGAATAAATTTGATCGCGGGTATTTTGCATCAACCAGAAATTTTATTTTTGGATGAACCGACAGTAGGCGTGGATGTTCAATCACGCAATGTAATTACAGAACATTTGCATCAGCTTAATAAACAAGGAATGACAATTATTTATACTTCACATTTAATGGAGGAAGCCGAAAATTTATGCTCGGATATTGCTATTATTGATAACGGTGAAATTATTGAAAGGGGAAAACCAAAAAAGTTGATCGCGCAACATTCAGTAGGGAATTTAGAACAGTTGTTTTTAAAATTAACAGGAAAGAAATTGCGAGATTAAAAAATGCAGGCAATTAAGAGTCGGCAATTCAACAATGGAGAATTTAAATAAATACTTAGTTGTTAAATGAGAAAATTGCCTACTGCATAATTACATAATTGGATGTTACGATTACTCTCAACTATACGAAAAGAATTACTGATCCTAGTGCGGGATAAGGCAGGGCTTGCCATACTTTTTTTAATGCCGATGGCAATGATCACCATTATGTCATTAATCCAGGATACGCCTTTCCGCGATTATCAGGAGTTGAAAATACCATTGTTGTTGGTAAATAATGACACGAGTACATTAGGAAAAACAATTGAAGCAGACCTGAAAGGATCAAAAATATTTGCGATCAATGCCACGGCAATTTCTGAAAGTGAAGCAAAACAAAGTATTGCGAGTAGTAAGTACGAAATTGGGATTATTATTCCTGCTGACGCCACTCAAAAATTAAATGCAAAAGTGAATAGTTTTGTTTCAAAAACTCTTGCAGGTATTGGACTTTCGGATTCTACAAAACCAGCGATTACACTTCCAGATACAGCACTAAACATTATTATTTACTTTGCTCCGGGCACAAAAAAATCATTCCAGTCATCCATACTCAGTTCATTAAAACAATTTTCATCTAAACTGGAAACTCAAACATTACTTTCTTTTTTTAAAAACTCATTAAATAAATCGGAAACTGAAACTACTGCCGCTGAGCCGATTGCAGATTTTGTTAATTTTCAGGAACAAGACGCAACCGGAAGGAAAAATGAAAATTTTGAACTGAATTCTGTGCAGCATAATGTTCCCGCCTGGACCATCTTCGGAATGTTTTTTATAGTGATCTCCCTTGCAGGTAGCATTATCAAAGAGCGTGAGGACGGAAGTTACCTTCGTGTACTTACCATGCCAGGCTCTTACATTACGGTGTTAACCGGAAAAATTTCTGCTTACCTTTTTATTTGCATGATTCAATGTTTCCTAATGTTATTGGTTGGTATTTATTTTTTACCACTGTTTGGTTTACCAACATTAGTAATTGGTTCCAGCGCCATAGCCATCATTGTAATTGCCATGTGTAGTGGTTTAGCCGCAACAGGATACGGAGTGTTAGTGGGTACATTATTTAATACGCATCAGCAAGCCTCTACATTTGGAGCTGTATCTGTAATTATTTTAGCGGCACTTGGTGGTATCTGGGTTCCTGTGTATGTGATGCCCGATTCAATCCGAATGTTGTCTGAATTTTCTCCTCTTTACTGGGGATTAAGCGCTTTTCAAACTGTTTTTTTAAGCAACGGAACTATTCACAGCATTTTTCCTTATTTGCTGAAACTGGTATTATTCTTCATTTTAACGATTGGCATTGCTTATTTTTACAATAAAGCAAAAAGGCCCTAAATTAAATAAATTTATAATTCTGAATTTGCAACATACAACATACATAACCGCCGATAATATTATCTCTCCTCTCGGTTTTACGAGCTCTGAAAATTTTGAGAAGCTCAAAAAAATGCAAACCGGTGTTCAACGATTTGAAAACTCTGCCCTTTCACGCGAACCATTTTCCGCTGCAATTATCGATTCGCAAAAAATAAATTCTGAATTTCAAAAATTAAATCCAAAACAAGAATACACGCGTTTGGAAAAACTGGTGATATTATCTATACAGAATGCGTTAAAACAAAATTCGAATATTGATATTGTAAGTAAAAAAACACTTTTTATTTTATCTACAACAAAAGGGAACATTGACCTGTTAGATGCTACACAGGCTTCTAAATTTGATAAAAAACGAGTTTATCTTTGGGAAACAGCAAGCTTGATCGCTAACTATTTCAGTAATCCAAATAAACCGTTGATTGTTTCGAATGCTTGTATTTCAGGTGTTTTAGCCATTATTTTAGGAAAACGATTACTCGAAAATGATCAATACGATACCATTATTGTAACAGGTGTAGATATTCTAACAGAGTTTGTTGTTTCAGGATTTCAATCCTTTAAAGCAATTAGTACTCAGATTTGCAAACCTTATGATGCTTCACGCGATGGAATATCATTAGGTGAAGGTTGTGGAACGATTGTTTTAACCAATAACCGACAACTAGCAACCAACATCCAACAACTAATTGCTGTAAAAGGTGGTGCAAGTTCCAATGATGCCAATCACATTTCAGGTCCATCACGCACAGGGGACGGGCTTTTGCTCGCTATCGAAAAAACATTGAAAGAATCGAATGTAAAACCATCCGAAGTGGATTATATTTCCGGGCACGGCACAGCCACATTATTTAATGATGAAATGGAATCGCTTGCAATTACAGATGCAAATCTTGCTAGTACTCCTATGAATAGTTTAAAAAGTTATTTCGGCCATACGTTAGGTGCTGCGGGTATTATTGAATCTATTATAGGTATTCATTCCATGCAAGAAAATACATTGATTGGAACATATAATTTTAGTGAATTAGGGGTTTCAAAATCCATTAATATTATTAAGGAAACACAACAGGCAACTATTGATACCTGCCTTAAAACAGCCGCAGGCTTTGGTGGTTGTAATGCAGCAGTATTGTTTCAAAAGGAAAGCGCGGAATAAAAATGAGTACAAAAAATTACATAACAGCTAGTTGTAAAATAAGGTCAGGTAAGATGGCGGTTAATGATGCCGTCTCTTATACAAACATTGAAACGGAGGCTGTTGATTTTTTAAAATTGGCATATAAGCACTATCAATTGGCTTATCCAAAGTTTTTTAAAATGGACAGCCTTTGTAAATTAGCATTTATTGCATCGGAATTATTGCTGAAAGAGAATAAAATAACTGATAAATATAAATCCGAAGACATTGCTATAATTATTGCTAACAGTGCGTCTTCATTAGAGGTAGATACCGTGCATCAGTCAACTATTTCTGACAAAAGCAATTATTTTCCCAGTCCGGCCGTATTTGTATATACCTTACCTAATATTTTAATAGGTGAGATTGCCATAAAAAATAGTATAAAAGGAGAGAATTCTTTTTTTATATTTGATAAATTTGATGCTGATTTTATGAGTTCGTATATTAACTCTCTTTTGGATAGCAAAAAAGCGCAATGCTGCATCACCGGTTGGGTTGATCTTTATAAAAATAAATACGAAGCATTTTTGTATACAGTTGAAAAACAACCGGCAGAATTAAATATAGAACACACTACAGAACAATTAAATAAATTATATAAATAAAATAAAAACTATGGATGCATTAATTGATCAACTGAAGGGCGAAATTATCGAACAATTAAATTTAGAAGATGTAAAAAAGGAAGACATTGATAACGATGCAGCGCTTTTCGGCGAAGGGCTTGGATTAGATTCTATTGACGCATTAGAGCTGATCGTACTATTAGAAAAAAATTACGGAATTAAGATCGCGAACCCTGCTGATGGAAAAAAAATATTTCAATCGATACGTACCATGGCAGAATTTATTAAAGCGAATAAGAAATAATTCGGCAATTAAACAATTGTTCAGTAGACAATATACATTTAATTGCCTACTGTCTATTGAATAACTGCCTAATGAATCATGAGTAAAATCTTAGTAACCGGCCTCGGAATAATATCTGCTATTGGAAACAATGTAGCCGAAACACTTGATTCTTTTAACCAACAAAGATCAGGCATTGGCGAATTGAATAATATCAGAACCCGTCATAAAGAAAATGTTCCGGTTGGTGAAGTGAAATTAACGAATGAAGAATTAATAAAATTAGCCGGATTGCCTGCTGATACGAAAACTTCAAGAACAGCGCTTCTGGGTGCTATAGCAGCAAAGGAAGCTGTAATAAGCGCCGGCATAAAAAATATAAAAGAATTTAGGACAGGAATTATTTCCGCCACAAGCGTAGGTGGAATGGGAATGACGGAAGATCTGTGGATAGATTATTTGAACCCTGAAAAATTGGGTGACTGGCTAAAATACATTGAAGCTCATGAATGTGGTGATAGTACAGAATTTATTGCCGATCAATTAGGTGTTAAAGATTATTTATCTACTATCAGTACCGCTTGTTCTTCTTCCGCAAATTCCATTATGTTTGGCGCACGATTAATAAAACATGGTATTTTGGATCGTGTGATTGTTGGTGGAGCCGATTCTCTATCACGTTTTACCATCAACGGTTTTATGACCTTGATGATCTTAGATAAAGAACAGTGCAAACCATTTGATGCAGAACGAAAAGGTTTAAATCTCGGAGAAGGCGCCGGTTTTATTATTATTGAATCCGAAAAGGCTGCACAAGGAAAAGAAATATTTTGTGAACTTTCCGGCTACGGAAATTCAAATGATGCGTATCATCAAACTGCTTCTTCACCTGATGGCGCCGGCGCATACCTTGCGATGGAAAAGGCTTTCAAAGTAAGTGGATTAAAGCCGAATGACATTGATTACATCAATGCTCATGGTACAGGAACACAAATAAACGACCTGTCTGAAGGAACTGCAATTGATCGCATGTTCAATAAGAATGTACCGCTTATTAGTTCTACAAAAACATTTACAGGACACACATTAGGCGCGTGTGGCGGAATTGAAGCAGTATTCTCTGTTCTGGCGATCAAATACAATATGGTGTATCCGAATTTAAATTATGTACATCCAATGACTGAGCTTAGTTTTGTCCCCACACAAAAAATGGTTACTGATAAAACTATTGATCATGTGTTGTCCAATTCTTTTGGTTTTGGAGGAAATACTTCAGCATTAATTTTTTCACGTAGCGCAGGTTCTTAACCTGTGGAAATAGTATCACAGGTTTTTAACCTTTATAAGGCAATAATTATAAATGGAAGCTTACATCAACGGCATAGGAATAATTTCTCCGCAGAAAACATTTGATACAACCGATTTTTTATCTGATGTTATTGAGCATAATACTAATTCATTGCGTTGTATAGAACCTTCTTATAAAGATTTCCTAAACCCTACGATGGCAAGAAGAATGGCTCGCATCATCAAAATGAGTATTGCCGCATCCACAGTTTGTTTTAAAGATGCAGGCATTGAAATACCAGATGCGATAATGACAGGAACTGCTCTTGGTTGCTTGGAAGACACGGAAAAGTTTTTATTGGCTATCATTGAAAATGATGAACAATTCCTTACTCCTACTGCATTTATACAATCTACTCACAATACTGTAAGTGCGCAAATCGCTTTGCAGCTAAAGTGTATGAATTATAATTTCACATATGTCCATAAAGGATTTTCTTTTGAGAGCGCTGTATTGGATGGTTGGATGACAATTGCTGAAGGCGCAAAAAATGTATTAATCGGTGGACACGATGAAATGACAGATAAATATTATCGTGTTTGTGACCGGATTGGATATTGGAAAAAAGAAACTGTTTCTACGATAGGACTAATCAATAGCAAAACCAATGGTAGTATTGCCGGAGAAGGCGCTGCATTTTTTGTTTTAAGTTATGAGGCAAGTAGAAATAGTTACGCTAAACTTCGCGGAGTAAAAACTATTTACAAACCTGAAAACAATTCAGAAATTGAAAATAAAGTTTCAGAATTCTTAAAAGAAAAAGGCTTAACAGCAAATGATATTGATGTGGTGGTTTATGGAATAAATGGTGATGCGCGTTTTGATAAGACCTATTATAATTTAAAAAATAACTATTTCAAAAAAAGCACATCAACTTATTTTAAACATTTGTGTGGAGAATATCAAACTTCCGGAAGCTTTGCTTTGTGGCTTGCAGCGATGATGTTGAAAAAACAAACCATTCCACAAGCAGTATTAATTGACGAAAATAATCATACGTCAATTAAAAATATACTTATTTACAATACTTTTTTAGATGCAGATCATTCAGTGTATTTACTCTCGAATATTTAATTATTAGTTATGCTTTGTGGAAGCGATAGTGGTACGAGTATATTTCAAAGACATTCTATATTTTTGAAAAATGAATTATCTTTCGTAAATTTACCACATGACAAATACTTCTTTAAAAATAGAAATCAATTCGTTACCTAAAGCCATCAGGGAAGAAGTAGCTGATTTTGTTGAATTCTTGAAAACAAAATCAAAAACAAAATCTAAACTTAAATCTCGTGAGTTCGGCTTCGCTAAAGGTAAAATAAAACTTGCCTCTGATTTTGACGACCCATTGGAAGAATTTAAAAGCTACACGTAATGGCTTTCCTACTTGATACTCATGCTTTTTTATGGTTTGTTTCAGGTGATGCTCAATTGCCGGTATCTATTAGGGACAAAATAAAGGATATTCATCAGTCTTGTTTTTTGAGTGCAGTAAGTTTATGGGAAATCACTATCAAAAAGCAAATTGGTAAATTGACTTTAAATATTTCTCTTGAAGAATTATTTGATTATGCGGACAGAAATCAAATAGAGATTGTTCCAATAACATACGATCATCTTGTAACATTATCAAAATTACCGAATCATCATAGTGATCCTTTTGACAGGTTAATTATTTCTCAAGCAATTTCTGAGGATTTAATATTAATCACTCGAGATAAAGGACTAAAAAAGTACAAGGCAAAACAACAATGGACCTAACTGTCGGTGTATCAAATGACCTTCAGATCAACAACTCTCGCTTTTATTATTATCTTCTTAGATGTAATCCTCTCGATTTATTTTTTCGGGATTAGTGTATGGTGGATAGTATTACCGATAATAATTTACAAAGCATTTATCATTTACGGTTCGGCAAATATCCAATCCAGTTTTTTTGTAAAAACATATTGTAATTCAAACACCTCAGAAAAGCTGATTGCCATCACTTTTGATGATGGCCCGAATGCTGAATATACTGCTAAAGTACTTTTAATGTTATCAAAATATAATGCCCCTGCAACCTTTTTTGTGATCGGCAAAAAGATCAAAGGGAATGAAAACCTACTTAAACAAATGGATAAAGCCGGCCATACAATTGGAAATCATACGTTCAGTCATTCGCTTTTTGTTGACTTTAAAAGAGTACCTGCATTTATATATGAGTTAGATGCTACATCAGATACAGTTTATAACATAATCGGTAAACGAATGAAATTATTTCGTCCGCCCTATGGTGTTACTACTCCGAATATTTCCAAAGCGGTGAAAGCATTAAAATATTATACCATTGGCTGGAATATCCGTTCAATGGATACAACAAGGGATAGCATAGAAACTATTGTAAAACGGGTACAAACGCAACTAAAGCCGGGAGCTATTATTTTGTTTCATGATACTTCTGATAAAACTATCGAAGTGTTAAAGCAAACACTTAATTTTGTTAAAGAGAATGACTTTAAAATTGTAAGTGTGGAGGAGTTATTAAAAATTAAAGGGTATGAATAAACGTTATTGCGAGTGAGAAAAGAACAAAGCAATCTCAACTAGTAAAATGAGATTGTTTCGGAAGAAAAAGCCCTCGTAATGACGTACTAAAAAATAATAAATGAAAAAAGCATTTTTAATATACTTGTTTATTTTACCTGCAATTTTATTGGCTCAAATGCCCGTAGGCTTCAAACTTGTGAAAGATACATTAGCTTTCAAACAAAAAATGGAAACACAATCAAAGTTGGTCAACTCCATTGAAAGCGATTTTGTCCAGGAAAAATATTTGAGTGTGATGTCTGAAAAAATTATCAGTAAAGGGCATTTTTGTTTTAAAAAAGTAAATATGCTCAGATGGGAATATACTGATCCATATAGCTATTTAATCGCTATCAATAAAGACAAGATGTTTATCAAGGATAATGGAAAAGTAAGTAAGTATGATATCAACTCTAATAAAATGTTTAAGAGCATCAATGAGATGATGGTGAATACTGTTCAGGGGAATCTATTAAATAGTAAAGATTACAAAGTTCAATTCTATGAAAATGATAAACAATATTTATTGGAATTAACTCCAACCCAAAAAGCCGCCAAGGATTTTTTAAAAAGTATTTATCTCTATATTGATAAAACAGATTATGCGGTAGTAAAAGTAAAAATGACTGAACCGGGTGATGATTATACCGGCATTGAGTTTATCAATCGCAAAACTAATCAGCCAATAGGCGATGAAAAATTTATTATTAAGTAGTTTAATTGCGATCATTCTTGCCGGATGTACCCTCGGCCATTATGGCCGGTTGAGAATGTCTGATTCTAACACGTCTGCTCCTAAACCTTTTTTTGGTGATAATTTCAATTCATTTTTATTCAAAACAAATATTCATGTTTACGGAAAACACTTTAGCGGTTTGCTCGTTACTAAGCAACTTCAGCCCAATGATTATCGTGTGATATTTACTACCGAATTAGGAATGAAATTATTTGATTTTGAATTTAAAGACACTGCATTTACGCTGCATTATTGTGTTCCTCAATTTAACCGTCCATTATTATTAAAAACAATACAACATGATATTGAAATATTATTGATGAATAATTTAAGTGGAAAGCCTGTAGCTGTTTTAACAGATAAAAAAGGGTTATATGACATTAAACAAATACATTTTGATGATCGGTACAATTATTATTTCAAGGAAAAGGCATCTCAACATCTTGTAAAAATTGAACATTCTAAAAAATGGATAAAAAAAACTATTTTTACATTGAATGATTATAAAAATGATTTTCCGGGTAATATCATTATTAAGCATTGCGATATTAAATTGAAAATTGAATTGAATTTGTTGAAAAGGTAAATCACGAAGCGTCATAGCGAAGGAGGCACAACTGAAGCAACCTCACTCCTCTTGGTGTTGCGAGAGTGGTTAGAACGAAAAAGCCCTCGCAATCACGTACTAAATAAATAATAGGAATGTCAATTAATAAACATATATCTTACAGTTTACCTGTTCTTTTGTATCATCGCATTGTAAATGCGCAATCCGTAACAGGAAAACATAAAGTGTATGTTCGAGAAAAGGATTTTGAAAAACAAATGAAGTATTTGAAAGACAGCGGATATCAAACCATTACTTTTTTTGATTTCCAACAAGATCCTTCAATGGATCTTTATAAAAAAATAATATTAACTTTTGATGATGGTTATGAAGATAATTACTTCTTGCTATTTCCGATATTGAAAAAATATGAATTCAAAGCAGTTATTTATCTTGTTACGCAAGTTGACCACAATGCTTGGGGAGTTCGAGAGGGCGAACCAAGAGTGAATATGATGACGAAGGAACAAGTGAAAGAGATGGGTGATTATGGCATTGAAATGGGCGGGCATACTCAGTTACATGTTGATCTTACAAAATGCTCGGAAAATGAACGAATAAAAGAGATTAAAGGTTGTAAAGAAGATGTGGAGCGATTAATAAATAAACAGGTAATAAGTTTTGCTTATCCTTTTGGCGGGATAAATGAATCCGTAAAGGAAACAACGAAGAAAACCGGTTATTTATATGCTGTATCTACTAATACGGGGCCGAAACAATTTGGTGAAGATTATTTTCAAATACGCAGAATTGAAGTAACACCTAAAACTACGTTGATGAGTTTTAAAAATAAAGTGAGTGGAAATTATTTTTATCCTTCATTTTTAAAATCATTGTTTTCAAGTAAACAAACTAAATGAAAGTATCAGGATTTTCTTTTATAAAAAACGCCTTAAAATTTGATTATCCTGTAATTGAAGCCATCACTTCTATCTTGCCGATATGTGATGAGTTTATTGTGGCTGTTGGGAAATCGGATGATGAAACATTGGCCTATATAAAATCCATTAACTCTCCTAAAATAAAAATCCTAGAAACTGTTTGGGATGAAACTTTGCGTGAAGGAGGAAAAGTATTGTCGGATGAAACAAATAAAGCGTTCAAAGCTATTTCAGCTGATAGCGATTGGGCATTTTACATCCAGGGCGATGAAGTGATCCATGAAAAATATTTAGAAAACATTAAAAATGGAATGATCAAGTATAAGGATGATAAAAAAATTGATGGGTTAGTATTTGATCATTTGAATTTCTATGGATCATATGATTATATAGCAGATTCAAGGCATTGGCAGAAAAAAGAAATTCGTGTGGTACGAAATGATCCAACTATTTATTCCTATAAAGATGCGATGAGTTTCAGAAAAGGAAATGATGTGAAATTGGATGTCGCTTATGTGGATGCCTGTATATATCATTACGGCTGGGTAAAATCACCTGATGCGATGCAGCGTAAACAAATGGAATTTCATAAGTTATGGCATGATGATAAGTGGGTGGAAGAAAATATTCCTAAGGTTGATGAATTTGATTATTCTAAAATAGATTCACTTGCAAAATTTACCGATACACATCCTAAAGTAATGGAACAACGTTTAAAACGCCTTAACTGGACTTTTACATTTGATCCTACAAAAGGAATTAAAACATCTGTGAGAAGAAGAATTTTAAATTTCATTTATCAAAAAACCGGTTTGCATATTGGAGAATTTAAAAATTATAATTTGATTAGAAAGTAAATCAATAAGACAACTTAAGATGTTACTCAACGATTTTTTTAAAATTACCGATATTAAAAACGCTGATAAATACACAATCAGCATTGAATTAAATCCCAAACATAAAGTGTATGAAGGGCATTTTCCGGGAAATCCCATAGTCCCTGGTGTATGTTTAAGTCAAATGGTAAAAGAAACTGTTGAGCATATTATCAGTAAAAAACTTACTATGGTAACCGGCGATAATTTAAAATTTACCGCAATTCTAAATCCGGATGAAAATCCCAATATAACAATGACCTTACGTTTTAAAACAAAGGAAAATAATTTTTTACAAGTAGATAGTCTTGTTTCGGCGGGAGAAACTAACTTCTTTTCTTTCAAAGGAAGTTTTAAGGAAAATTAGTGAGTGGTCTGTAGGTTTTTTTTCAAAACCTCTTTATACAAATTTTCATACATCGGTAATATTTTAGAGATATCGAATTTATTAGCTTGCTCATAAGCATTCGTTTTAAATTTATTTAATGTAGCGTCTTCTTTTAAAATAGCGATGGCATTTTTTGCCATGTCATCCACATCGCCAACATTACTTAAATAGCCCGAAAATCCATTTATATTTACTTCCGGTATGCCGCCCGAATTAGTTGAAATTACAGGCACTCTGGCTGCCATTGCTTCCAAAGCGGCTAAACCGAAACTTTCTGTTTCGGAGGGTAATAAAAATAAATCGGCAATGGCCAACACTTGTTCCGGGTTCACAATTTTTCCCAATGATTTAATATCGCTGCAAGTATCCAGTTCGCGACAAAGTTTTTCAATCGCAGGACGCTCAGGCCCATCTCCTACTAAAATTAATTTTGAAGGAATTACTTTTTTAACTTTATCAAATACTCGTAATACATCTTCAACCCGTTTTACTTTTCTGAAATTGGAAACGTGAATCAACAAACGTTCTCCATTGGGAGCATACATTTTTTTCTGACATTTTGAAGTTTCGAAATGATAATCATCCAGGCAAATAAAATTTGGAATTACTTTTATCTCTTTCTGAACATTTGGAAAATTTTTATACGTATCAGTTTTTAAGCTTTCTGAAACAGCAGTAACAGCATCACTTTGGTTAATTGCAAATGTAATAACAGGTTCAAAGGAAGGATCTTTTCCCACCAGTGTAATGTCAGTTCCATGAAGTGTTGTAATGAATGGAATATTAATTCCTTGAGATGCTAATATTTGTTTCGCCATGTAGGCGGCTGAAGCATGTGGTATAGCATAATGTACGTGTAAGAGATCTAATTTTTCATACTTTACAACATCCACCAGTTTGCTTGATAATACCAGTTCATAGGGCTGGTATTCAAACAATGGATAATCGGAAACAGAAACTTCATGATAAAATAAGTTTCCTGAAAAAAAATCTAAACGTACAGGTTGACTGTATGTAATAAAATGCACCTGATGACCTTTTTCGGCAAGGGCTTTCCCAAGTTCAGTAGCTACAACTCCACTACCGCCAAATGTTGGATAACATACTATTCCAATTTTCATGTTTCCTGCTAATTACTAATCTATACAAATATACAAATCTATGTTTGTTATTTTGCTAGCCATTTTATTGCCTATTGTTGAATTGCCTACTAAACAATTGCCTATTCACTTCTTCCCGCTTGCTTTAAATAAAATTTCTTTTTCAGTTTTACTTAAACTTTCATATCCCGATTTTGAAATTTTATCCAAAATTTTATCGATCTGTTCTTGTTGTGATTTTTTATTGTAATTATATTCTTCGTCTGAAACGCCACGTTTATAAACTACATTCATTTTGCTTTTTGGTAATGATTTGAATGAACCACTTACCCAATCAAAAAAACGGTTAATCCCTTTTGAAAGATCTCTGCCTTTTTTATATTGAACGATAAAAATATATCCCATTAGCGCACCGCCCAAATGTGCTATGTTTCCACCAACATTTGTGTTGGAAGCCATATTTAATACATCAATAAAAATGGCAAAAATAGCGATGTAAATCAATTTTACTGGTCCGATCAATAAGAGGTTCATTCTGTAGTTGGGAACCAGTGTTGCTGCCGCAACTATAATAGCTGTAACACCAGCAGAAGCTCCAATAGCAGTAGCGCCGGATAGAAAATAAAAAGGAGGTAAGAGGCTAATTACTACGGTAAAAAGAGCTCCGAAAATTCCACCCAATAAATAAATAGGAATAATTTTTTTTACAGAAGTATATTCTGATAAAATAGTTCCAAACCAATAGAGTGTGATCATGTTCCAAAAAATATGAGCAAACTCTATATGAGTAAACATGTGGGTGATAAGGGTCCAAGGTTTATATATCAAGCCTTGTATGCTTAAATTAAGAGAAATGTTTTCAACTATAAAGCTTAGAAATGAAGCAAGAACCCCAAAATTTCCTGTTAAAAAAAGCAGGATGCGGAGTAAACTAATTACTAAAAATACGGCGGCATTTAAAAGTATTAAAACTGTAACAGGATTACCGTTGCGTATTTTTGATTTTATATCTTCTATGATCAGGTGTGCCATAATTAATAAAAATGCTTGTTTTTCTTTTGCCAATATTTGATCAATATAAAACCAAAGAGCATGCCACCTAAATGCGCGAAATGCGCTACGTTATCTCCGGGGTTATTTATAATACCTGAATAGAGTTCCAATGCGCCATAAAAAATCACAAAATATTTTGCTTTGATAGGAATTAAAAAATAAACATACAATAAGGTATTCGGGAAAAGCATTCCAAATGCAAGTAATACACCGAATATAGCTCCTGATGCACCTACTATAGGGTTGTCTTGTTGAAATGTAATAAATTGATTAATATCAGTTAATGCTTGTTTCAGATAAAGTTTATTAGTTAAATCCAGCGACCAATGTTTTACAAATGCATCTATTTGCATTTGATTTTGGCCAATTTCGAGATAACCGGAAAAATGTTTTTTTATTAATGAGTAATATTCTTCAGGTATAGGATTATTTAGAAGTTCCTGAACAGATACGTCTATCCGATAAAACTGGAAAGCCTGATAACTCATATAAATCAACGCTGCGCCAATACCTGTTGCCATGTAAAATATTAAAAATCGTTTCGGCCCCCAAAAATTTTCCAGCACGTTTCCAAACATCCACAACGCGAACATATTAAAGAAAATATGATCAATGCCTCCGTGCATGAACATGTATGTAATGAATTGATATGGGCGAAAATATTGCGATGTAAAATAATGTAAGCCAAGATAATTTGTAAGGTCAATATCATATTGACTTTTGAAGGCCCAGGTTGCCAAAAAGAATAAACCATTTATGATAAGTAAATTTTTTACTACAAGTGGCAATACATTAAAACTGCTTGGGCGATATGGCTGGTCTGACATTTATGATTCTGTTTTTTCTTAATACTTTGTACTTAATACTTTGTACTTCTTACTTTTTAAATCTCCTATCCAGATCATCACTTGAAAAGGTTGTGATGGTGGGTTTCCCATTTGGTGTGCTATATGGCATTTTACAAGCAAACAATTCATCAATTAAATTATTCATTTCTTCTTGTGTTAACGATTTACCGCTTTTAATTGCTGTATTACGAGCCATTGAACGTGCAAGATTTTCCCGTTTATCAGATTTTAATTCTAATAAATTGTGTTTGTAATTTTCTATCAAGCCTTCCAATAAGATTGCTGAATCATAATCAGCAGTATCAGCGGGCACACCGTGAATGATATATGTATTTTTTCCAAACTCTCGTATATCAAATCCTATCGCCTGAATTTCTTTTTGTAGTTCCTTCACCAAAGCAAAATCAGCGGAGTTCAATTCAATTGTTTTTGGAAATAATTCCTGCTGTGTAGCCGATTTATGTTTTTCAAATGAATCTAAAATACGTTCATACAAAATCCGTTCATGCGCACCTTGCTGATCTATCACCATAAAGCCGGTTTTGATGTGCGACAAAATATATTTGTTGTGTAATTGATAGACCGTTTTTTTACTGCTTTCATGCAGCTCATTGTTCCAATCAGTGTTGATGGTTTGTTGCGGTTCTTCTTCCTTTTTAATTTCATGTTCTAACTGATTATCCGAATGCCGACTGTACATTTTTTCCCAATTAGCACGGTTGGATAATTCACGATCAGAAGGAGCAGGAGTTGCAGGTGTACTGGTTTTAAAAGGGTTATAATTAGGATCAACTTTAATAGTCGGTTGCTTGTAGATACCATCGGCAGGTTTTAGAGGCATATTGTAAAGATGTGCTTCCTGGTTAAAATCGAGGCTTGGAGAAATGTTAAATTGCCCCAATGATTTTTTTACGGTGGAACGTAAAAAAGCATAGATCGCTTTTTCATCTTCAAATTTTACTTCTGTTTTAGTCGGATGAATATTGATATCAATGGTTTTAGGGTCAACATCCAGCATTAAAAAATAAGAAGGGAAACTATCACTTGGCAATAATTGTTCAAATGCTGATTGCACTGCATGATTCAAATAAGCACTTTTTATAAATCGTTTATTCAAAAAGAAAAATTGTTCGCCACGGGTTTTCTTAGCGAATTCAGGTTTTATAACAAAGCCTTTTATTTTTACAATATCAGTATCTTCTTCAACAGGAACCAAACGGGAGTTGTAGGAGCTTCCGAAAATAGCCATCAGTCGTTGTTTTAACGAACCGATTTCTAAATGAAAAATTTCTGTAGTATTATGATGAAGGCTGAAAGCCACCTGTGGATTAGGAATTGCGACACGTTGAAATTCTTCAATGATATGACGCAATTCAACGGAATCTGTTTTAAGGAAATTTCTACGAGCGGGAATATTATAAAATAAATTTTTCACAGCAATAGAACTTCCTTCGGCACAACTACAAGCCTCTTGCGATTTTAATTCGCTTGCTTCAATATCAATTTTTACGCCTACTTCATCACCAATACGTTTTGTTTTTAATTCTACTTGCGCAATAGCAGCAATAGATGCTAAAGCTTCACCTCTGAAACCCATGGTGCGAATAGCAAACAAATCATCCGCTTTACGGATCTTCGATGTAGCATGGCGTTCAAAACTCATACGGGCATCAGTTTCGCTCATTCCACAGCCATTATCAATTACTTGGATAAGTGTTTTTCCTGCATCTTTCACGATCAATTTTATGCTTGTACTGCCTGCATCCAATGCATTTTCCATCAATTCCTTAACAGCGGAAGCGGGGCGTTGCACCACTTCACCTGCAGCAATCTGATTGGCAACGGAATCCGGTAAAAGTTGAATGATATCTGGCATAGCGAATTTGAGTGACAAAAATACTAAAAATACTTACCCTTTTATCTCTGCGAAAGAGAATAGACAATACTAAGGAAACAATTTGTTACTTATTTTAGATTACATTGAAATATAAAGTAAATGATCACGTTATGGGTATCTAAAATCATCAGAATGATACGACTTGTAACCCTGTTTCTGTTTCTTCCAATTTTATCATTCTCGCAAAACTGGCAATGGACAAAGAAGGGAGATGTTACAAGTCAAAATAGTCTGGGTGCAAAACATTCAATTTGTGCAGACGGCATGGGTAACTGTTATGCCGCAGTTGATTCTGCAATGCAGGAAGCAAAGATTTTAAAATATAATTCTCTTGGTAAGAAAATTTGGCAAGTAAATTTATGGTCAGGATCTGCCAAGGCAATCGCTTCAGATAATTCACGATACATATATGTTGCAGGAGATTCGCCTAGTCAAACGATGCTTGCAAAATATGATACCAGTGGAACCATGATCTGGAAAGTAAATGGAGGTAAAGGTAGTTGCAATGGAATAAGTTTAGATAATTTAGGATCTATTTATTTGACAGGAAAAGATACCAACTATCTTAAGAAATATGATACATCTGGTAATCAGCTATGGGCTAGGAATATAAATGCATATGTTGAAGGTAATTCTGTTTGTGTAGACAACCTTGGAAATTGTTATGTTACAGGACAATTCGGTGATACAGCTTCATTTGGAAGCACCTTTCTTAACGCCTTTCGCATGACAGATATCTTTATTACTAAATATGATTCATCGGGAAACTGTTTATGGGCAAAACGTGCTGGGGGGATTAATTATAATAATTATTCCCTTTCCAGAAATTGTGCTAATGCTGTTATTGCTGATAAATTAGGATATATATATATTACCGGCTCCTTTATTGATACTGCTGATTTTGATTCTTTTACACTTATTGCGAGTGGCGCGAACTCATATTCTGGAAATGATCTTTTTCTGGCTAAATACGATGCAAATGGAAATGCTTTGTGGGTAAAGCAAGCTATTAATAATAGTGACCAGGAAGGTCGTTGTATTGCAATAGACAAACAAAATAATGTATTGATTGGAGGTTCTTTTGTTCCATCAACTACATTTGATGGGGTTTCACTTACTGGTTGGGGTAATTATGATGCATTTGTTGCTAAATACGATAGCTATGGAAATTTTATTAATGCCATCGCTGGTGGTGGCTCTTGGTGGAATGAATACGTTTATGGAATTTGTACCGACAATTTGGGTAATACTTTTGTTACAGGAAATTTTTCAAGTAAAATTAACTATTTTGGACCAGACACGCTTGTTGGCCTAGGATATACTGTTTTTGTTAGTAAAATAAATATGGATGTTAATACGGGGATTAAAGAAATTAAAAATGATTCTTTTAATTTAAATATTTATCCTAATCCATCAAACGGTTTTTTTACTGTTGAGGTAGATGAGAAAATAAATGTTAGTGAAATACAATTAACCGATTTGCTTGGAAATATTGTGCTCCGAATACCACCCAACAATCAGACGAAATTCAAAATAGATAATTTAGAAAGAGGAGTTTACATCTTAACAGTAATTGATAAGAATAATAGAACTACAAACAGAAAAATAATAAGCACTCCATAAAAATAATGGTACTATCTTTTCAAACAATCAATCATTCCAAAAACTTCCTTTTTATCTCCAACAACAAATTAATATGAAACCATTGATGTAAATAAACAGCAAATAAAATGCTGAATATCAATGTGAATGAAATTAAAAGTCCGAGCGTTTTGCCAAATGAATTGCTTCCTGACAATAACACCCTTGCAACTAAAATTTCTATTCGGGAACTCATATAGCTGTATGCCGGAACCAATATAAAAACCAATCCAAGCATGGCAATAGCGGTAAACTTGAATGTATTTAAATCTATTTTATAATGAATGATGTATTCGGTAATAAAGCCGGTAAGTAGATTAACAGTAAGTACGCTAATCATCAAAACCATCATGCCGAAAATTTTTTTAAACATAGTATTTACTAATTATAAATTTTTCTGACATACAAATCTGTGTAAATCTGTGTTATCTGTGATAAAATAAAGCTTATTATCATTAACATCGCAAAGTTGAAAAGTATAAAAAGTCTATTTCTACTCACCCTTCTATTAATAGTACTTTAGCATAGAAATTGCTCAAAATATTATTGCCACGAAGACTCAAAGCCACAAAAAATCACTAAGACTTAGTGTAACTTAGAGTCTTTGAGCCTTAGTGGCAAAAAATCGCAAAAGTTCAAATGAAAAACATCACATTCGCTATACTTTCCCTTGTTGTTTCTCTAAGTTTTATTTCCAAAGCGCAAGTACAAAATCCTCCGTTTTATATGAGCAATACCCGTTGGGCGGATTCTGTTTTTAAAACATTATCTTCTGAAGAACGCATCGCGCAATTGTTCATGGTGGCGGCCTATTCCAATAAAGACAAGACTCACGTTAAAGAAATAAATAAGTTAGTGGACGAATATAAAATTGGTGGGTTAATATTTTTTCAAGGCGGGCCAATGCGGCAAGCAATGCTTGCCAATTGTTACCAGTCGTGTGTTAAAGTTCCACTATTGATGGCTATTGATGCCGAGTGGGGATTGGCGATGCGTTTGGACAGTACAACAAAATTTCCTCGTCAGATGACATTGGGAGCCATTCAAAATGATAGTTTAATTTATGAGATGGGTGCTGAAATTGCCCGTCAATGCAAGCGTTTAGGAATGCAAATAAATTTTGCTCCTGTAGTAGATATTAATAATAATCCGTTGAATCCCGTTATCAGCAATCGATCTTTTGGAGAAAATAAATACAATGTTACCACCAAAGCATTGATGTATATGAATGGGATGCAGGATAATAAAGTACTCGCCAATGCAAAACATTTTCCCGGACACGGCGATACTGATAGCGATTCGCACAAAACATTACCAACTGTAAAATCATCACGTGCACATTTGGATACATTGGAGTTGTATCCGTTCAAAGAATTATTCAGGCAAGGTTTAGGAAGTGTAATGGTAGCACATTTATCCATTCCTGCTTTGGATACAACACCTAACCAGGCTTCTACACTCACTAAAAAAATTGTTACGGGTTTATTGAAAGACACGCTGGGTTTTAAAGGGCTTGTTTTTACAGATGCATTGAATATGAAAGGCGTTAGTAAATTTTATAAACCTGGTGAAGTAGATTTGAAAGCGCTAATAGCAGGAAATGATGTGTTATTATTTCCGGAAGATGTTCCAACTGCAATCAAAAAAATTAAAGAGGCCGTTGATAGCGGGTTTATTTCGCAGGAAGAAATTGATAAACGTTGCATGAAAATTTTGTTGGTAAAACAATGGGTGGGATTGGATCACTATAAAAAAATAGATTTTAAAAACTTATATACGGATCTGAATTCACCTAATGCAGAGTTAATTAATCGCAAGTTAACAGAAGCATCATTGACAGTATTGAAAAATAAAAATAATATCATACCGCTTCAAAACCTTGATACATTGCGGATCGCATCACTTTCATTGGGTTATAAGGAAGTGAATATATTTCAGCAAACACTTTCCAATTATGCTCCTATAGCGCATTTTGGAATTGATAAAGACGCGAAGAAAGACGTATTCGATACTGTTTTAAATATTTTGAAAAATTACAACCTGGTGATCATTCACATTAACAATACCAATAACAAACCAGATAAAAATTTTGGCTTCACACCGCAAGAAATGACCATGTTAAAAGCCGTGATGAAGCAATCAAAGGTAATTGTGAATGTAGCAGCAAATCCTTACATACTTGCTAAGATGGACAGCCTTCAATTTGCCGATGGTGTGATCATGAGTTATGAAGACAATGACCTTAGCGCAAATTATTCCGCGCAATTAATTTTGGGAGGAGTCGCTGCTTCAGGTAAATTACCGGTTACGTCAAGCCCTTATTTTACAGTCGGAACAGGTTTACAAACAACAGTAGTTCGGTTTAAATATACAATACCCGAAGAGTTAGGTATCGATTCAAAAGCGTTATCAAAGATTGACACTATCGCGATGAAAGGAATAAAAGATAAGGTGTATCCTGGTTGCCAAATATTGGTCGCGAAAAACGGAAAAGTAATTTATCGAAAATCATTTGGTTACCATACCTATGAAAATAAAATAGCAGTAAAAAATGATGACCTGTATGACCTTGCATCCATCACTAAAATTGTGGCTTCCACAATAAGTGTGATGAAATTAGTGGATGAGAAAAAAATAAATCTGGATAATAATTTATGTTCCTATCTACCGGAATTGGAGGGGAGTAACAAACAAAATATTGTATTGAGGGAAATGCTTACACATCAGGCAGGATTAAAAGATTGGATTCCTTTTTGGACAAAAACGATGGTGAATGGAAAGTATAAAGAAGGGGTTTATAATTCAACTCCGAATGATTTTTTCACAAAACGTGTAGCAGCGGGTTTGTATATTAATAATAATTATGAAGATACTATTTACAAACAAATTATACAATCGCCGGTTAAAGAAACCGGTAAATATTTGTATAGCGATCTAGGATATTATTTCTTAAAAAAAATAATAGAACAGGAAGCTAAAAATGCGTTGAACGTGTATGTGCAAAATAAATTTTATGATCCGCTTGGTTTAACAACAATGGGTTATAAACCACTTGCACGATTTGATTTAAGCCGGATTGTTCCTACAGAATTTGATGCGAAGTTTCGTAAACAATTAGTTCATGGTGATGTACACGACCAGGGAGCAGCTATGCTAGGAGGAGTAGGAGGGCATGCAGGAGTTTTTTCAGATGCGAATGACTTGGCGGTAATGATGCAACTGTTTATGAATAAAGGTGAATATGGTGGTAAACGATACATCGATTCCGCCACGGTAAATGAATTTACAAAATGTCAATATTGTAAGGATAACAGGAGAGCAATTGGTTTTGACAAACCGGAAATGAATCCTGATAAAGACAGCCCTGTATGTGGCTGTGTTTCTTATTTAAGTTTCGGACATACAGGTTTTACAGGAACTTTAGCTTGGGCCGATCCAGCCAATCAATTGGTATATATCTTTCTTTCCAATAGAGTGTATCCTGATGCGGATGATAACAAACTTGCAAAATCAGGCATAAGAACAAAAATTCAGGAAGTGATCTACGATGTGATTCATTAGTTTTTAGTCATTGATTAATTGGTTTAAACGTCCCTTAATTCAATTTATTCGTTGTACAACTTACAACATATCCACTACTTTAAATTACATAGATTCGTATTCGTAGATATTCTGTAAATTGCAGTAGTAAATAATTACCAGCTTGCAACAGACCCCCGAAACAGTAAAACAAAAAAAAAGCAAACGCCATTTTTTTAACCGCATGGCTATGCTTTGTAATCACATCGTGGCAATTAGTTTGCTCATTTCATACCTTGCATCGTACGTTAGCCCTGAAAATTTTTGGTTTATCGCATTCTTTGGTTTGGCATATCAGTTATTGGTTTTCGCCAATATTGTATTTGTAATTTATTGGTCAGTACAAATAAAAAAACGAGGGATTTATTCCCTAATTATCATTCTGGCGGGTTGGGCTAACATACATCATTTTGTACAATTCAATTTTAATGATGTGCCTGACGGATCAAAAAAAATGATCAAAGTAATGTCCTACAATGTAAAAGTTTTCGACCTGTATAACTGGAGCCATAATTTAGAAACGCGTGCCAAAATATTTCAATTGATTGGCGATCAAAGCCCTGATATTATGTGTTTACAGGAATTTTTTTCAAGAGACAGCAGTCAATTGGATAATTTAGATTCACTTATCAAATTTCAAAAAGCAAAATACGTACATGTGGAATATACCACGCTTGTTAAACGAGTGCATCATTGGGGAATAGCTACTTTTAGTGCTTATCCAATCCTTTCAAAAGGTAAGGTGGATTTTGGATACAACAGTAATAATATTTGTATTTATACTGATATTAAAATTGGTTTGGATACAGTGCGCATTTATAATATGCATCTACAATCCATTTCTTTCAGTAAGGAGGATTATAAATATGTGGAAGATCTTCAAAACGACGTTGAGACAGAAGATATAGAACATTCAAAAAATATTTTTAAGCGTTTAAAGTTGGCATTTGTTAAGAGGTCCCAACAAGCCGATCTGATTGAAACAAGTATCGCAGCTTCACCTTATCCGGTAATAGTTTGCGGCGACTTTAATGATACACCTTCATCTTATACCTATCATACTATTTCTAAAAATTTGAATGACGCTTTTGTTGAAAGTGGAAATGGATTTGGAAAAAGTTATGTAGGAATTTTTCCTTCTTTCAGAATCGATTACATTTTACACAGTACTAATTTTAAAGCATATAATTTCAGGACCATTCGCGAAGAATTATCTGATCACTTTCCGGTTTGCTGTTATTTAGAAGTGGATAGTAATTAGCCCAACAGGCAATAATCAGTAGGCAGTTTGCAATTAAATAACGATTACTCCCCTCAAATGCCGAAGCGGTATCCTTCGTTCGCTGAACCTTTAGCAAAGACGAAGCACATTTGTTCAATCCTCAACGCTAGGCTTAACAATATGATTTTAATTAAAACTTCGGATTTTATTTTCAAATTTAAAATTTACCTTTACAGAAATTCAATTTAAACTATTGCAATGAATTTAAGTTATTGGGAACAAACCACCTTTTTTAATAATGTGGATATAGCAATTATAGGAAGTGGTATTGTTGGGCTAAATGCCGCTTTGCATCTCAAAAAAAAACACCGGTCACTCAAAATAATTGTGCTCGAACGAGGCATGTTACCCAGCGGTGCCAGCTCAAAAAATGCCGGTTTCACTTGCATTGGAAGCCCTACAGAAATATTAGACGACCTGAAAAAAAACCCTGAAGCAGAAGTATTTTCCCTGATAGAAAAGCGATGGAAAGGATTACAAAAATTACGCAAAAACTTAGGGGATAAAGCCATTGATTTTCATAATTACGGAGGGTATGAAGTATTTGATTCAAAAAAAATATTTGAAGAGTGCAATGAAAAAATAAGTTATTTAAATAAAAATATAATGCCTGTTACAGGTACAAAAAATACTTTTCAGGATGCCGCTAAAAGCATCACAACAATGGGCTTAAATCATATAACGAATATGATCAAAAGCAGCGCTGAAGGCCAAATTGATACTGGTAAAATGATGAAGGCTTTGATCGCAAAAGTGCGCAATTTGGGTGTAGAGATAATTAATGGCTTTGAAGTAAAAGAGTTCAATGATGATGGTAAAAAAGTTGCTATACACACCATTGATGGAATTCATATCACTTGCAAACGCGTTATCATAGCCACCAATGGATTTGCCAAACAGTTATTGCCTGATTACCCTGTTAATCCGGCACGTGCACAGGTAGTAGTTACACATCCAATCAAAAATTTAAAATTAAAAGGTGCGTTTCATTATGACAGCGGCTATTATTATTTCCGTAATATAGGTGATCGTGTATTATTCGGAGGTGGCAGAAATCTTGATTTTAAAACGGAAGAAACTACTGAATTCGGTTTAACAAATCTGGTACAAAATAAATTGGATAATTTACTTAAGAACATGATCCTTCCTTATACACACTATACCATTGATATGCGCTGGAGCGGAATTATGGGCCTTGGCCCGCAGAAGAAAACCATAGTAAAAGCAGTAAGTAAAAATGTATTTTGCGCTGTACGAATGGGTGGAATGGGTGTTGCTATTGGAAGCGTAGTTGGTGAAGAAGTGGCAGAACTTATCAGTAAGAGTTTATAATTTTAAATTTAATGGTTACTCAACATCAAATCCTTCATTTTTTCAATGTTTTTTTGCACAAATGTGCATGATATTTCATGTTTTAATTTTTTGTAAATACACATTCATTTCTTTTTAAATTTACGCGGCTAAAAATTTGCTTTTTCTAAAAATAGTCGTTTATTTTGCTTCAAATTAAGAAGATAAAAAAAACTAATTTTGCTATTAGTTCACTTGCTTTAGTTTAAACCTAAAAAATCCGTCACCCCCCTTCTCGTGATTTTTTAATAATGGATTATTTTCACAAATAAGTATTACAACTTCTTTCTATCCTTTGGACTTATATCATAAAGCGGTAGCCGAAAAGCTTTAAACAGAGTAGGCAATAATTTAATTCTAAAATAAAATGAAAAAATTAAAATTGAAAAAATTAGATGCAAATCTATTTAAGAAATCTGAAATTAAAATGGAGCAATCAGCAAAAATTAAAGGTGGTGGATATACAGTAACCTTAAGAGGAAGAGATACTGATTACTTTGACAATTTGTAATAATCCAACCACCAAGTCACTTTATGACTTGGTGGTTGTTTTATATTCATAAAGATGATCCTTATTTTAAGTCAGGCAACATCTGAATTCAGCACGGAATTAGTGATGGATTGGTTAACCTCATGGAATGCAAATTATTTTTTACTTACCGGGGATGAATTATTGGACACCACCCAAATGCAGTTTTCTTTAAGCAAAAAAGCTCAGGAACTAATCATACGAGAAGGGAACGCAAGGTTAAATGACAAAGAAATAGGTATTGTCTGGTTCAGACGACAGATTAGCGAAACTTCTTTTGAGTTTTATGAGAATCTGAATTGTTCAGCTGAAAGCAAACATGTTGTTATTAATTACCTCAAAAAGGAATTTCAGCTTTTCTATTCTACTATTGCGCTTTCCTTTAACGATGTTCCTTGGTTGAACGCAGTAGAAACATCAAACTTAAATAAAATACACGTATTAGCCATTGCTAAAAAATGTGGATTGGAAATTCCTTTTACCATTGTTACAAATTCCATCGAAACTGAACTGCAAAATTCAGATAAAAAATACATAACCAAATCCCTTACTGATTGTGTGAGAATTAAGGAGGATGATAAAAAATATTATGCGATGTTGAGTAGTTTGGTTGATAATAAGGATGCATGCTTAGAGGCAATTATATTTCCATCCTTATTGCAAGAGTACATTGAAAAAGAGTTTGAAATAAGAACCTTTTATTTGGACGGCAAATTTAAGTCAATAGCTATATTTAGTCAGCTTGATGAACGGACACAGATTGATTTCAGGAATTACAATGACACCCTTCCAAATAGATATGTTCCGTATAAGTTGCCAGTTGATATAGAAAAAAAATTAAAACGCTTAATGAAAAAGTTAGGGTTAGATTCCGGCTCCATTGACGTTATTAAAACAAAAAATGACAATTATGTTTTTCTGGAAGTAAATCCTGTTGGGCAATTTGACTGGGTTTCTTTTAATGGAAATTACAATATAGAAAAGGACATTGCGAACTATCTTATTAAAAATGACATGTATGACACAAAAAAAAGTAAAAAAGCTGGTTTCGTTAAAACAAATGATACAGCAAAACAGTATTAAATTTCCTTTGAACTTTCAATACCTTATAGATCAAAAGACAAGTGGAGATAAGCAAGAAACGGAAGTAATTTGTAGTTTTTATAAAACCAAACATGCTTCGGTGTTTTTACACCATTCACCTATTTCCAAACCCCCAATTTTTTAAAATGGATCATCCAGATGCTAGTTATTTTTTATTGTTTGCAAATTGTATCCCTGTAAAAGGAGCCAAGCGATCTATTATATATGATATCCAACGAAATAATTTTGAATTTATACCAAATGAATTATACAGCATTCTTACTAAATGTGCAAAAAAAACAATTGGAGAAATAAAGAATATTTTTAATGGAGAATATGATGATATTATCGACGAATATTTTGATTTTCTGATTCAAAAAGAATTTGTCACTATTGTAAGCAAGCTGGATAAAGGATTTACAAAATTTAAACCTGTTTACGATGTTCCGAACAGCATTACGAATTGCATTATCGATTTTGATGAGCATAGTAAACATCCATTGAAGAATATAAAAGAACAGCTGGATCAACTCATTTGCCAGGCCTTGCAATTACGATTTTATTATTCGATATCACCACATCAGCTTGAAGTATATTTAGACTATTTTAATGATAGCAAATTGAGAAGCATTGAACTACTTATGCCATTCTCCGAATATTTTTCAAAAGAAACAATACAACAAATCGGTACAAAGTATCCACGGTTGCTTAGTATCGTTATTTATAGTGCCTTTGATAATAATGGAGATTCCTTCGAACTTAATAACTTAACGGTTTCGTATTCCGATTCAGTAATCACATCTGAAAATTGTTGTGGAAATATTCATTCCATGTATTTTAGAATAAATATCAGAGCGTTTAGTGAAGCTACACAATTCAATTCCTGTCTGAATAAAAAAATTGCTATCGACAAAAGAGGGTTCATCCGCAATTGCCCCTCCATGAAAAGCATCTATGGACATGTTTATGATAACTCCTTATTAGATGCTGTAGATAATCCAGAATTTAGAACACATTGGGAAATTACAAAGGATAAAATAAACATATGTAAAGTTTGTGAATTTCGTTATATGTGCTCAGATTGCAGGGCGTATATAGAAAATCCGGATGATATATATAGTAAACCTCTTAAATGTGGATACGATCCATATTCGAATATTTGGGAAGAATGGAGCACTCATCCATTAAAACAAAACGCAATAAATTACTATGGTATGAAAAACATAGATGCTGAAAAGATGATTTCTAAAGAATTAGGAAGTTAATGGGTTCTCGTTGTTAAAAATCGGTTTTTATTGAGAAATATTTTTTATTTCCCTTTAGCTAGATTTTCGTAATTCTAAGTTTGTTTGGTATACCTCAACTATTTTTACTGAGCCGTATGCAACATCATTACGAAATGCCTCTTTTAAAGGTAAATTCATCGCTTTGCACAAAAAACTTCTGATAACTCCTGCATGAGTAATAATTATAGCAACTTCCTTTTTGCACTTCAATAATTCATTCTCAATAAAATTAGCTACCCTAGCATCAAGTTCAGTAAAGGATTCTCCGTTTGGCACTTTTTCATCTACAAAATCAACCATCCACTTTTTCATCATATCAGGATCAATGTTATTCCACTCTTTCATTTCCCAATCACCAAAATTCATTTCCATTAAGCGATCATCAGTAATTATTGGAGGGTAGTTATCATTATTCTTTCTGAAATGTTCCGCCAGAAAGGTACATCGTTTAAGTGGGCTGGAATAAATTACTGCGTTTTTATATTTAACGCTTTTTACTATTTTATCAAACTTTTCCAAGTATGGTTCTTGCAATAAAATATCCGATTGCCCATAACAGACTCCCTTCGGTAAAACTGTTTCTGTATGTCTTATCAGATAAACTTCCATATCCCTATAACGGATAAATAAAATACCACTTCACAAATTTGTTGCGTTGCCCCAAGGCAATCGCCGGTATAACCGCCTATCCACTTGTTAAAATATCGTGCCAAATAAATGCGAACAAAAAAGACCATTGGTAGAATCAAAATAATTTGATATTGAAAAATCGCTAAAAGAAAAACCGGAGAAAGTCCAAAAAACAAAGCCCCAAAAATTTCTTTCCATGTATTTTTTTTCGCCACAGGTTTTGATTTGCTTTCTGAATCATCTCTTACATATTCATTTGTAAATACAATAGAAATAGCGGCTAAACGACTAACGGCATTTGCTGCAATAAATAATGATAAAATTGGGATCTGAGAAATAAGATCCAAAACGTTCAATACAAGAACGATTTGAAATAACAAATAAAATTTCAGAAGAAAAAGCAAGATCAATCCAATAACTCCGTATGCTCCTACCCTACTGTCTTTCATTATAATTAAAATTTTCTCTTTTGTCCAACCTCCACCAAATCCATCACAAACATCGGCAAAACCATCTTCATGAAATGCTCCTGTAATTAATACACCAGCGACCATAGAAATAATAATTGAAATTTCAATCGGGAATAAAACATTGGCAAGATAATATATGACAAAGCAAAAAGCGCCCACGATCCACCCGATCAAAGGGAAATAACGTGTCGCTTTATTCAAGTAATCAGGAGAATGATCCACCCATTTTGGACAAGGAATGCGGGTGTAAAACATTAATGCTGTGAAAAATATTTTTAATTCGTTTTTAAGCATTCGCTGAAACAGTTAATTTATTACTTACCCCGGCACTTTCAAAACTCGCCATCTCATTTAAAAAAGCTATTGCAGATTGAATGATAGGAAAAACCACTGCACAACCTGTCCCTTCGCCCAAACGCATATTTAATTTTAATAGTTCTTCCACTTGTAAATATTCCATAAGTATTTTATGTCCTTTTTCTTCTGAACAATGACAGAATATTGCGTTTCGTTTTATAGAAGGATCAATTTTAAATGCAATTAAAAACGCGACACTGCTAATAAATCCATCTACCAATATCAATATATTATTTTTATGTGCCTCCATCATTCCTCCAGCCATTTGTACTATTTCAAATCCTCCAAAATATTCAAGAATGTTGAATAACTCTCTATCTCCATTATAATTATTAATAGCTTGTTTAAGCAAACCCTTTTTTTCCGAAAGTTTTTTATCATTAACTCCTGTTCCTTTTCCGATACATTGCTCAATTGAAATAGCACACAATAAACTCATTAAAACAGAAGCCGTTGATGTATTGCCGATACCCATTTCGCCAAAGCCTATGGTGTTACATCCTTCATCAACAATCTTACTCACTGCTTCTGCACCCTTACTAAAACATTCATGCACTTGTTTCATGGTCATGGCCGGCCCATGCAAAAATGAGTGGGTGCTTTTTCCAATTTTATTATTTATCAATAATGCATGAGGTGGAAAATCATAATTAACCCCCGCATCAACTATAGTGAACGCTATATTGTGTTGTTTGCAGAACACGTTGATAGCTGCACCGCCTGACAAAAAATTGTCAACCATTTGCCGGGTTACTTCCTGCGGATAAGCGCTTACATTGTGCTGAGCTATCCCGTGATCGGCAGCAAATATAATTATATGCGGATTATTTATTTTTGGATTTTTTGTTTTGAATACTTCTCCGATCTGTTTTGCAATTAATTCTAATTTCCCCAATGAACCAAGTGGCTTAGTTTTATTATCAATAATAAATTGGAGTTCTTCGCCTAATAATTTATTCGCCTCACCTAAATCTTCTCCAAAAGAGAGGACTTTTAGTTTCTGCTGACGTTGAAAATTATCAGGAATATTTTTTATTTCTGTAACCATCGGTTCCTTCAATTTATCTTTCCATTTTAATTGCTGTAGCATAGGTTGTTTCTCATAATCAGTGGCCGGTTTGCCAATGCAGAAATATCCGAGTGGCTCGACATTTTCCGATAATCCAAGTATTTCTTTAAACTGATAATAATTGAGAATAGATACCCACCCCATCGAATAGCCTTGTTCTGTTAATGAAAGCCAAATATTTTGAGCAGCGCAAACCGAACTAAATTTAAGCGTTTCATTACTTGCAATTGTTCCAATGGAAAAATCATTTAGGACAGATCGATCATAACATATAACCAATCCTATCGGAGCTTCAGAGATCGCTTCTAATTTTAATGATGAGTATGCAATCTTTTGATCTTCATTTTTTATCTGTTGAATTGCTTTCTGATTGTATTCTTCAAATAATTTTTTGATCCCCTGTTTTATTTCGGCCGATCTTATGATGTAATATCTTGTGGCATCGGTCAACCCAACAGATGGAGCAGTATAGCCCGCTTGCAGCGCTTTTTTTATAACTTCATCGGGAACTATTTCACTAGTAAAATGGCGGGTATCGCGTCTTGAATTAAATATTTCGTCCAGTGTTGCCATTCGTAATAAAAGAAAAATTTATTTTTATTGAGGTATTAAATCACAAAACCAAAATCCTTTTGTAATTGCAGAAGAACTACAAACATCGTCGTTAGTTTTAAGCTCTAATGCTTTATATATTTTTTCTCCTATACTGAAATTGATTTTCTTTTTAAATATAGGTCCTTCATAACAGAAAGTATGAAACTCACCATTTTCACCACAGGGATCAACATTCGACGGAAGTTTTGCAACAAATTCGTTATTGATGTCTGCTCCTACCCATTCTTCATTCAGGTATCCATCATTAATACAGCAGGTAATTGTTTTAAATTTTTGTGTGATAAAATCGTTTATCATCCATTTTGTATCCAGGTTCCACAAAGGAAAAATGCCTTTCATTCCAACTTTATCTAGGTTCTTTTCACGATATATTCTTAAGTCTTCCAAAAAAATATCTCCAAATATTACGTGAGTAATTCCTTCGACTTTAGCGTTAAGCAAAACAGTTTCCATTTGTTTTTCATATTCAGAATTTGTCCCTTCAGATACTTTTACTTTTAGCAATGGTATTCCTACTGATTCGGCTTGAATTTCTAAAAGCTCTTCGCGAACCCCATGCATTGAAATGCGTTTGTGTGTATCGTTTACCGTGGTGAGTAAATAGCGGATATCAAATAATTTTTCTGATTGTACTTTGTGCAGACAATAAGCGGAATCTTTCCCCCCACTCCAACAAAATATGGCTTTAGAAATACTCATGTTGTAATGTGAGATGAACATAAATTAGTTTGAATAAAATTAAACAACTTCATAGCTAATGCAAAATTTTAATTGGTTTTTTATTCTCATCCACTGCAACAAAAGTAAATATTCCTGTCACCGCTTTTTCTCGTTGATCGGAATACATTTGCTCTATAAAAATATCTACTTGTACTTGTAAGCTGGTGTTTCCAACTTTTATTACTTTTCCAATAAGTTCGATAAGGGTTCCACTCGGAATAGGTTTTGTGAAATCAATTTTATCTGATGATACAGTTACAACCTTTAATCGTGTAAAACGAGTAGCCGTAATAAACGCTACTTCATCCATTGAATATAGAGCTGTGCCACCAAACAGAGTGTCATAATGATTGGTGGTTCCCGGAAACACTGCTTTAAATATATGTGTTTCAGAGGCTTTTATTTTTTCTTCTAGTGTCATTTTTATTTAAAAATATTTAACTGTTTTTTTAAATTCCGCTTTTAATTCTTTCATACATTTAATACAAAGGCAATCGTCAAATTGGTCCTTCATATAATCATGTTCATTTTCATCTAAAGATATTTTGGCACATTGACAAAGCAGTATTGATCCTACCTTACATTCAAAGTAAGCATTGCAACGGGGGCAATATTTATGTTCGTGTTCAGGCATTTTACTTTTAAGAGAAATAAAAATGGGCAGACAGGTTATAAATGACTGCCCATCTTTGGTATTAAATAACGGGTTCTTTAACAGATTGACGAAGCTGTTTTGCAGCAGCCACCATTTCTACCAATGCTTTTTTTGTTTCTTCCCAATGACGCGTTTTTAAACCGCAATCAGGGTTAACCCAAAGTTGTTCAGCAGGTATAACGGCTTTCGCTTTTTCCAAAAGATGTACCATTTCTGTTTTTGAAGGCACTCGTGGTGAATGAATATCATAAACCCCGGGACCAATTTCATTTGGGTAGTTGAAGTCGGCAAAGGCGTCCAACAATTCCATTTGCGAACGGGAACATTCAATGGTAATAACATCAGCATCCATCTCTGCAATATTGTGAATGATGTCATTAAATTCTGAATAACACATATGTGTATGAATTTGTGTTTCGTCTTTTACACCACTTGCGGATATTTTGAAGGCACGGACGGCCCATTGTAAATAGCTTTGCCAATCAACTTTTCGCAATGGCAATCCTTCACGAATGGCGGGCTCGTCAATCTGAATCACTTTAATTCCTGCTTTTTCCAAATCAATCACCTCATCACGAATAGCCAATGCTATTTGCGTACAGGTTTGTGAACGCGGTTGATCATTACGTACAAATGACCATTGTAAAATAGTGACAGGGCCTGTTAACATTCCTTTCACCAATTTTTTAGTTAATGATTGTGCATAAGCTGACCATCTTACCGTCATTGGCTTTAGCCGATAAACGTCTCCATAAATAATAGGTGGCTTAACGCAACGGCTTCCGTAGCTTTGTACCCAGCCATTTTCAGTAAATACGAATCCTTCTAGTTGCTCACCAAAATATTCGACCATATCATTACGTTCAAATTCTCCATGTACTAATACATCGATTCCGGTTTGTTCCTGAAAACGAATGGTTTCTTCGATTTCTTTTTCAATTAATTGGTCGTACTCGAGCTTAGTCAATTCGCCTTTTTTGAATTTAGCTCTCCAACTCCTTACTTCAGTTGTTTGAGGAAATGAACCGATAGTTGTAGTAGGAAATAAAGGAAGATTTAAAGCTTTATCCTGTTTTATCTTACGGATAGAAAATGGATGCTGACGTTTTGCATCCGTTTCAATAATGGCATTCACACGTTGTTTTACTTTATCATTGTGAATTAGTTTTGAAATTTTACGGCTGTCGTTTGCTAATTGATTCGCCTTATATTTCGACAACTCTTTTATATTATTTTTATCTACAACTAGCTCTTTCAGTGTTATCACCTCTTCTACTTTTTGTTTGGAAAACGCTAGCCATTGTTTGATTTCGGGTGTTAATATTTCTTCATTTGTTTCTAATTCCAAATCGCAAGGCGAATGAATTAAGGAACAGGAAGGTGCGATCATCACTCTGTCCGAACCAATTTTTTGAACTGCCTTATTAATGAATGTCAGTGAATTTTGAAAATCATTTTTCCAGATATTTCTACCATCTATCACACCAAGCGAAAGGCTTAGATTTTTTGGTAATGTATCTAATACTTCATCTAATTGTTCAGGACAACGTACTAAATCAATATGTAATGCACATACCGGTAATGATGTAGCAAGTTTGATGTTATCCTTTAGTCCTTCAAAGTAAGTGGTAACAATTGTTTTAAGGAAAGGGAATTCTTTTTTAATTTCAGCGTATACATATTTATATGCTTCTTTTGCTTTGTCACTTAAATCTAATCCTAAAAACGGCTCATCAAATTGTACCCACTCTACATTTAGCGTTTCTAAATTTTTAAGCACTTCTATATAAACAGGTAACAGCTCTTTTATTAAATCAATTCTCTCAAAGCCTTCACCTTTTTCTTTACCCAAAAGTAAATAAGAAACAGGTCCTACAAGTACAGGTTTAGTAGTTATTCCTAATTGTTTTGCCTCATTGTACTCATTTACTATTTTGTTGGAGAATAATTGGAATTGCTGGTTTTTTCGAAACTCAGGAACAATGTAATGGTAATTGGTATCAAACCATTTTGTCATTTCCATGGCTGTTATATCAAGCCCGTCTTTTTGATAACCTCTTGCCATTGCAAAATAAAGGTCTAGCTCTAAATTGGATTTACTTAAAATAACTTCGTGATACCGTTCAGGAATTGCTCCGACTGTTAATGACATATCCAATACTTGGTCATAAAAAGAAAAGTCGTTAGAAGGAATTAAATCAATCCCTGCTTTTTTTTGTAAAGTCCAATTATGCAATCGGATGTTTTTACCTGTTTTTATCAGTTCTTCAACTGATAGTTTGCCGGACCAATATTGCTCGCAGGCTTTTTTGAGTTCTCTGTTGCCACCAATTCGCGGGTAGCCAAGATTGTTTGTTTGCATTTTGTTGCTTTTTAAATGATTAATAAATCAGTTTAAAGCTCTTTTGCTAAACTTCAAAAAATGTTTTTTAGAAATAAAAATTAAGAAAGGGGAAGGTACTTTATAATAGAATCAACACTAATACTTAAGGTATGGCTTCCTTTAGTAGTGTGGTTATAAAGCATCATACCTGACTCAAGCTTCATTTCGCGAAAGCATTGTCAATTCGAAATAGGCAGGTCTCCTGACTTGTAACATTCTTACCATCCTTCCCATTCTATTGTTAGAGCAGTGGATTTTTTAATTGGTAAAAATTTTTTGTGTTACTTACAGTTGCGCGACAGTTCGTGATTTTAACACGATTCCCTATTAATCTACAGTTAAGTAAAACCTTTTTCGGTTGATGAAGAAATAAAGTAAAGAACTTATTCGGGGCAAATATACAATAAAACGTGAATTGAAATACTTCTTTTTTTAAAACCAAAGTAATAATTTATTATTTGCTATTGATGAGCGCATTACACAACTGATATTTACATTTTAATTTTTCAGGTATTTGAAAAACATCAGAATGAAATAATGCTGCCAATAATTCAACTCCATCAACTAATGTAGAAGCCGATGGCTGAGTAAATAAATCTGCATCAGCTAAATACACTGCATTATTTTTTACTGCTGCTAAGTTATTCCATCCTTCACGTTGGGTCATCTTATCAATTTCTTTCGCAGATCTTTCTATATTAAATCCGCAAGGAGCTATTACTAATACTTCCGGATTATAACGTACTATTTTATCCCACGGAGTGATTACGGAATATCCTGCAGGATTTGATAACATATCCACTCCGCCTGCCTGAGCAATTTGATAAGGAATCCAATGTCCGCAATTATAAATTGGATCTAACCATTCCATTACCATTACTCTTTTTAAGGGAGCATTATTTTTACGTAACGTATCTATTATTTTATCGGTACGTGTTTTTAATTCCGCAAGTAAGTGATAAGCAGCTTCTTCTTGCCCCATGGCCTTTGCAATGGTGATGGCGTTATTATATACGTCGCTTAAATTGCGAGGAGTAAGTGCAATTAGTAGAGGTTGTTTTTTTAATTTGTAGATGGCACGTTCAACGTAGCTTGTAGCGATTTGACAAACATCACATACATCCTGAGTAAAAATAATATCTGGGGCAATTTCCTGTAATAATTCTTCATCAACATAATATAGGCTTTTGCCCATTTGTTTTGATTCGGATACAATTTTTTCAATTTCCTTACTACTATACGTGTTGCCTTCGATATGAGAACGCACTACTTTTGGTTTATCAGAATAACACTCAAAAGTAACACCGCAAAGAAATTCTTGCAGACCCATATGATGGATCATACTGGTGGCTGCGGGAAGAAACGAACAAACTTTTATTTTTTCTTTTCTTACCACGTTTAACTATTTAAACTTAGGATTTAATTATACTTAATTGAAGTTGCGGGTATTTTTTTTGCATCCATTCAAATAATCCAAACGCGATAGCTGAAAATACAATGTTTCCTATCAACATATTTTTCATAAATGGAATTGCTGCAACTAAACAGGCAACGAATCCTTCGGCTGTTTTAGGATATAAATACCCTCCCATCCAAACACCAATATCAGAGATAACCCAATGAACCAATGCTGCTGCGACTGCTGCTGCAATAACATTTTTTACATTTACTTTTTTTATCGCTGAGCCTATAAGTACTGCTAATGCAAACGCTGCATACGTCCATAAAAAACCATCATAAAACAATACCAGCTTATGGTAATATACAAAGTAACCGAGTACAATATCGCTCAACCACAAGGCTAATAAAGGAAAAAGATATGCTTTCCATTTTTCAGAAAAATAACTACCGCCAAAAAGGGCCATCGCACCAATTGGTGTAAAATTATAAATAGGTGATGCGCAAGTTGCATTAAACACACGGGCAAATACTAAACCAAGGGTAATTAGCATGAGTGCTCCAAAGCGCAAATTGAGAGTTTTTGTTTTCATTTTCTAATATTTAAAATTTATTAATTGTTTTACTTAAACGCAATAGTGTAAAGTTATATAAAATCTTCTTTACTGAATCGGATAAAATAAATCTCCCTGATTTTTTAAATTAATTTTTACTTAAAATAAAAATCCCCGGGAATTATTCCTGCAAGAAAATTATTTATTACAGTACCGTTTGGTTTATAACGATAAATAACACCTCGCTGAACATAATCAATCGCATCAGACACATAAATAATACTACTGTTTGGGTCAACCCCCAATCCGTAAAAATTACTGCTGCCTTGAGCTATGAATGGGGCTACAGGTAACGAGCCAGAATTTATGGGCATACGATAAACTCCTTTATTTAAAAAATACATTGTGTCATTTGTGCCATTTATAGCCAGTTTCCAAGGACTATCCGTTAAATTAGGAAATACAAATGTTTGCTCAACAATATTTGTAATAGGATTTATACGATGCAACGATGCGTTAATACTATTCGTTTGACTGCCACCACAAAGCACCCACAACTTTCCGTTCTTATCTTCCTTAATGGAATTGGATGCGTAACCTACGGTAATACTATCTGTCAACACATCTGTTGTTGTATTGACAACATACACTTTATTTTTTTTTTGATTGGTAACAAATGCTTTTCCATAAGCTAATGTTAATTCTTCCGTCCAACCGCTGCAAGGAATGTTTCCGGTAATACTGTTATTACTAAGATCAACAATACTTATATTGTTTGAAGCAAAATCAGTAACGTATGCTTTGTTGTTACTTACCGGTAAAATATACCTGGGAGAAGTAAATCCGGTTATGGTAGCAAATGAAACAAATGTGTTGGAATTAACAACTTCTATTTTGTTTGAATTATTTATTACCAGGTAAGCTTTACCATTAAACAAACACATGGATTGGCATACATCACCAAGTGAACGGTTATTGGCAGGTTGAAACAAATCTATGGTAGCAGTTGTTTGACTTGGCTCATAGTAACTTACTTTAGCATTTCCAAACTGAAAGTTTCCTTCATTTGTAATAAAAACACCATTTGCTCCGCTAGAAATAAGAGGTTGAATTAAATCCGCAGGCTTATCTTTTCTGCAGGAAAAAATCAAGCAGAGAAAAATAAATAAAAAAACTATTTTAATTTTTTTAGTCATTTGTTATTACAAATTTTTTTGTTGCCACACCTGCCTGTGTGAAAACAGAAATAAAATAAATTCCACTGTTTAAGTCAGATATATCTAGTTTAGCATTGTTTGGTTGATTATTAGAGGATAATAAAATTGTTTTTATTACTTCACTTTTATAATCTATAATTGTAATTTTTGTTTTGTCGGAGTTTATATTATTAAACTGAATAGAAATAAATCCTTTTGCAGGGTTTGGAAAAATATTGAAATTAATTGCTGATAATAAGTCATTTGTTCCGGTTGTAATATTATGAATAACTCCAACCGCATCTAAATCAAATCCGCTTGATGCGAAGGGTGTATTCCATGGATCATTCACTTTATTATTATTGGAATCATAAGTAGCATAAGTATTCTGAATACATCCTACCACATCAACTATTTTAACATAAGTAATTTTATTTATGTTCAAACCTGTTTGTGATGACAGTTCATTTAAATCAAAAGGAGTTCCGTACAATGCCCTGTATTTACCGGCTAAATTATTTATAAGTGTAGCATCGGTGCTCCCAAAATTTCCTATTTGAGTGGAGGTTTGAGTGTTGGATACAGCGGGGAATCTGAAATAATTTATTCCATCTGAACTCACTTCAACAAAAGCTAATTCTAAGAATGTGTCATTAAAAGAATTTTCAAACACCGCAAAGTCCCAACCCGGAATATTTGTAATTGGATCGGCAAAAGATAAGATAGCGTAACCGCCATCACCCAAACTTACAACCCCGTTTGTTCCTGCTTTCCCTAAAGCCATAGAGCTATCACCTGCCGAAGCATATCCTAAACTTGTATTTGAAATATCTTGGTAACCTCTAACAACTGAACAGCCTGAAGCCCATCCAACAAATATGCTACTATCTTTATAAATAGCTGTGGTGCCAACTTGCCCCGCAGGAGGGGCGAATTGGGCAACACTTACTATTTGTGTTAATAGTAAACAACAGAGAAAAAATAGTTGTTTCATTTATTGTTTAATAAATTTTTTATAGATATTACTCTCTTTCGTTTGCAAATTAATTAAATAAATGCCGTTTGTAAAATCACCTATAGGTAGTTGAATAGAAGTAGCAGTTGGTTTTAAATTATATAGTTCTTTACCTGTGATATCAAAAATTCGAACCTGCACTATTTCTTCAACAACTGCAATATCTATGTTAATGAAATTTGTTGCGGGGTTAGGATAAACTCTAATAGCATTGACCATTGCTACTTCATTAATTTTTGTTGTTAGGTTCCTATAATCCAATGCAACTGCACTACCTGAAAAATCAGTGATTACGCTATCAATTCTGTTTCCGGAAAGATCTGTTATTAATAATCTGCCATAACTATAAAAATCTGTTTGCTGAAAAACAAAGCGGTTATTAACATTATCTAAAGCGCCGTCAGAATAAGATAATGGAAACACCGGGTTAACTACCGCGCTGGTAGTTGTATTAAACGTACCTAGCCCTGTTCCGAAATTAGCATACAAATTAGCACCATTTATTTCAATACCTCCATTTGCTTTATTCACCGCTACCCTGTTATATGTTTTAGCAATTGGATTAAACACTGTTACTTTTGCATACATAAAAGCATACGTATTCGAATTATATTTTTCTGAAAGGCCGAAAATATTTTTTCCATCGGTATACAATTCTCCCAAACCTGATGACATTGTATCAAATGCCTGAATTCTTACAAAAGAAGGAATGGTATTTTTTAAGTTGATGATCGCTATTTTTCCTGTATCATTTTGAGTAAACGAAACATAAGCGGTATCTCGTAAAATAACTATTCCTGAAGTTGCTGCCGGAATAATTACATCCTTATAAACAGGTGTTGCTTGTAAATTTTTTTTATTAAATATCTCAACGTAATTAGCAGTAGCTCCATACCCCCGGCCAACAATAAGATAATTTTTATAAACTACAATTTTTTTCGCTCCTGCAATGTTTATTATACTATCTACCCTGTTATAATTATTAAGATTGTATTTATAAATAACATCCGTTCCTGCAGCTCTTCCTATATGAGCATACGCAAAACTGCTATCAGTAATTATGTCATTTGAAAAATCACCCAAAGGAGAATCCCTTACTGTAAATACTTTACCTGTTGGTTCATAAGTAGCAAATTTTACATGGTTTCCGGGGTTACCGTAAGCGCCACCGGTTGTTAAAACTATTTGATTTAAATATGTCGTTTGAGCTTTTGTATTTATAAAAGTTAACATTCCAAGCCCTACGATAAGTAGGCATTTTTGTAATTGTGTTTTCATTTTCATTTTAGTTATTGTTATTATTTGGTTTATTAAATTCAATAGATATTCCTGCGTTAAAATTTTGCTGGGGCATCGCCCTGCTTAACATCACCTGGTATTCTTCATTCCAAATATTATTTACCTGCACATAAAAAACAGTTGCTACATTTTTTATCCGTGTTTTGTAGGACACATATAACGATCCTAAATAAAATGGTTTGAGGTATTCTGTATTGTCAGTTGAAGTATATCTGTAACCTGTGTAGTTATGACGATATGAAAAAGACAGTTGTTTATATTCAATACTTAATTTTGCATGCCCGCTATACATCGGCACATAAATAAGTTGTTTGCCAACAGATGCATCGTTGGCCGACTTTGCTTGTTGATTGGTTGAAACAACGTAATTAGTTAATACGGAAATACTAATTTTAAAATTATTTAGTTTTACAGCAAGCGTTGAATTGGTCTCCATTCCTCTGCTCCACACGCTCATAATATTTTGAGGACTCCAATAACTTATGCCGGGTAACCAGATAATCCAATTTTTTATAGTGCGATTATATACCGTTACATCGGAAGAAAATAAAATGTTATTGTTTTTCAATTTGAGTTTTAAACCGGCTTCTTCTGAATAACCGTTTTCGGGAAGTAAGTTTGGATTTCCACCCATACTCCAATACAGATCATTAAACGTTGGAATACGATACACTTTAGAAAAGTTTGCTTTAAACCCCAACCATTTTATGAATTGATAATCTGCACCGGCAGAATAAGTAAATGGAACAAATTTATTTTTAATGATTTCTTGCCTAATAGAAGCAGCTGTTTTTAATTTTTCGTTTTTGGTTGTATATAAATACGATGCAAAAAACGCTGTTCTATTTTGTTGAGGTTTATTAATATAACCCGAAGCAACAGCAGTTACGTATGTATCATTTATACCAATATTTACACTATGCTGTGAGTTCAATTTAATTTTTGATTCAGCTTCAATAATAATAGATTGAGAAACATTGACGTCAGTAGCCCTATACGTTTTATCTGAATAGATAAGAGATTCATTAAAATATGCGCCTCTTACATACGTTACAATTTTCTTTTTTTCATATTTCCATTCTGATGTTATTCTATAATTATTATCTATCTGATTTGATTCGTTTCTGAATTGCAACATCGTTGGAGGAATATTCCGGTCTGTATGTTGACACCAAAAGAATAAATTTATTTTTTGATTTTCTTTTATCAGCCAATAATTTTCGGATAAAAGCCCATAACTTTTTAATTCGGCATTTGTTTGAATTACCTTAGCATCATTAGCCGAGAAAACATTATTGTATTGGAAATTATTTTTTGAAGTAGTGTTAAATAATTTTATGGATGAGATAAATTTTCTTTTGCTAAATTCAAAAGATACTTGCTGGTTGTATACATCAAAACTTCCTGTTGATACATTTACTTTAGTTGTAACACCCGAATTAAATTTTGCAGTATTGTTTAAATGAATAGCTCCCCCTACCGCGCCACTACCCCATAATGCGCTTACACCACCGTACTGAACAGATATTGCATCCATAAAATTTACAGGAACCAATGACAAATCCACCACACCGTTCATTGGACTATTAATATTAAAACCATTCCAAAGCAAAGCAGTTTGGCTGGCGCTTCCTCCCCTGAAAGAAGATGTGGCAAGTGCGCCTAGCCCATATGATTTAATAAAAACAGGGCTTTCATCAGATAATAAATCAGATAGGTTTTTATTTATGTGTTGAAACATTACTAAACTATCAACCACATCCACCTTTGTACCGGTCGAAAAATCGGTAAGGCGATTTGCTATTACATTAATTTCTTTTAACTGACGTGTTGTGTCAATTAAATTAATTTGTGCGTAACAAAAAGCTGAACTAAAAAAAAGAAATAATGTAAAATAAATTTTCACCGCAATAACTTAATTAAAATGATTTTTTCCCGAATCATTTATCATTTTGTACACGGAAATAAATTTAAAGGAAACGAAAGATGTATTTTCTTCTGTTTCACCTTAGCCTTTCTTCCCGAAAGCTTCAAATGATAAATTGTATTGGCAGGTCTTCTGACTCACTCCCTTTTTGACGCCTTCCCATCTCGCAGAGTTGCGTGACAGTGGCAAATTGATTGTCAAAAAGTTAAAAAGAGCTTACAGTAGCGGGAACTGTTCAGGTATTGCACCTGATTCCCTTTTAATTCTGTTATCCAAAATCTTGGATACACAAAAACCATTACTGGCGCAAATGTAGAATTATTTTTTTAAAAACAAAATTTAGATTTTTTCTCTCTTGTTTATTACCTTCCATTATTGTTACTTTTATCCACCAATTAATTTATTAAAAAGACAAAAATGAAACTACAAAATTATGCCCAAGGGCAATGGATTTCAGGTGAAGGTGAGGGACAAACTTTATACAATGCTATTAACGGGGATACAATAGCAACGGCAAGTAGCAAAGGATTAGACTTTGCTGCTATGCTTGACTATGCACGGAAAACAGGCGGAACCAAATTGCGGAAGCTTACTTTCCATGAGCGTGGCAGAATGTTGAAAGCGCTTGCAATACACTTACAATCAAAAAAAGAATTGTTCTATAACATCAGTTGGGCTACAGGTGCAACCCGCACTGATAGCTGGGTTGATATAGAAGGAGGTATCGGGAATTTATTTTCATACGCAAGTTTACGCAGACAGTTTCCTGATGAAACTTTTTGTTTAGAAGGTGATATGGCAAAAATTTCAAAAGGTGGATCATTCATCGGTCATCATATTTGTGTACCCAAAGAAGGTGTTGCGATTCACATCAACGCGTTTAATTTTCCTGTATGGGGAATGTTGGAAAAAGTCGCAGTGAATTGGTTAGCCGGTGTTCCTGCTATAGTGAAGCCGGCTACGGTTACTTCTTTTTTAACCGAAGCAGTAGCAAAAGAAATTATTGCATCAAAAATATTACCTGAAGGAGCTTTACAACTAATCTGCGGAAGCGCAAACGGAATCCTTGACCATGTTATCAACCAAGATATAGTAACATTCACCGGTTCGGCATCTACAGGAAAAATGTTGAAATCTCATCCGCGTTTGTTGGAAGAAGCTGTTCCATTTACTATGGAAGCGGATTCACTGAACTGCTGCATACTTGGTGAAGATGTAAAAGTAGGCTCAGCTGAATTTGACATTTTCATTAAAGAAGTTCAACGAGAAATGACTACCAAAGCCGGACAAAAATGTACAGCAATTCGCAGAATAATTGTCCCTGAAAAAATGGTGGAAGATGTTCTGATCCATTTAGGTAAACGACTTGCAACTACTATCATTGGTGATCCAAATACAGAAGGAGTTCGCATGGGTGCATTGGCAGGGAAAGCACAATTGAAAGAGGTAATTGAAAAAGTAGAATTGCTTTCCAAGACACAAAAAATTGTTTACGGCGATCTGAAAAATTTTACTGTTGTGGGTGCTGATAAAAATAAAGGTGCCTTTATTTCGCCGATTTTATTCTTAAACGAAGATCCGTTTAAATATACCGATTGTCATAGTGTAGAAGCATTCGGACCTGTAAGTACAATTATGCCATATAAGAATATAGATGAAGCAATTGAGCTTTCAAAAATGGGGAAAGGTTCATTGGTAAGTTCTATTATCACTGCGGATGACAAATTAGCAAAACAATATGTGCTGGGTGCAGCGTCTATGCATGGACGTATTTTAATTTTAAATGCCGATTGCGCAAAGGAAAGCACCGGTCATGGTTCTCCTTTGCCAATGCTTGTACATGGTGGACCCGGACGTGCTGGTGGTGGTGAAGAGATGGGCGGCAAACGTGGAGTATTTCATTACCTTCAACGTACTGCTATACAAGGTTCTCCTACCACAATTACTAACATAACTAATCAGTATCAATATGGAGGAAAATATATTGAAAAAAATACGCATCCGTTCAAACGTTATTTTGAAGAATTAGAAATTGGTGAAACACTGATCACGAAAACGCATAAAGTAACTCTTGAAAATATAGAAGCATTTGCGGAATTAAGCGGCGATAAATTTTATGCTCATATGGATGAAAAATCGCTGGAAGGAACTATTTTCACAGGACGTGTTGCTCACGGATATTATATCTTATCCCGGGCAGCCGGTTTATTTGTAGATGCTCCAAAAGGCCCCGTATTATTAAATTATGGAATTGATGAGTGCAGATTCACCAAACCCGTTTACCCCGGAAGCACCATTACTGTGAGTTTTACATGTAAAGAAAAAGCTGAACAAGAAAGAAAACCTGAGGACGAAAATGATATTGCAAAAGGAATTGTGAAGTGGCTGGTAGATGTATTTGATGAAACCGGAGAAACAGTTGCTATTGCTACTATTTTAACAATGGTGAAAAAGAAAGATCAAAATTAAACGAAATACTTCTTTGTTAATAATAATATTTCCTTATCTTTATAGTCCATCAATTATAAAACCCATGTTTGAGATTCTAAAAAGTTTTGAAACGAAGTATGGTCACCTTAAGAAAAAAGGATTAATCATTGAAGGATTAGCTATGGTTGATCCTAAAAAGAAAAAACATGTTATTAAGATAAGTCGGCCATTGATATTTGATAATCGCTTGTTGCCAAAGCGTTTTGAAGGTTTGGATGTAAAAACAAATATCAAATTAAATGAAAGCATGCCGAAAGAATTTAGTGTGGACCGCAGTTTCCCTGATTGGCATAAAACGCAATATATCTGGGCTCCTGAGCGCTTTCAAAAATATGTTGATCGTTGTGAAAAAGAAATTAAAGTACAATTGAACAGCCCTTTGATGAGTAAACAAGAGTTGCTTGACGCTTTATGCTTCGGCAATTTTGAAGAGCACAAACAAAAAAGCCTGCAATTAATTAAAGAAGGTAAATTGCCGGCTTATTCCGAGAACTAAAATTAACCTTATAAAATCCCCCTATTAAAGCCCCGTCCGATCAGACGGGGCTTTTTTATTTTAGAAAAAAATGTGAATTATGTAACTTATTTCCAAAATTGTGTAACATTCCTCGAGGTTTTCATACCTACTTTTATTCCATAAATTAATTAATTCAATAGGTATATACGCTTAGGTCGCAAAGTTTTATAACTTTGCAAAATGAAAGATTGCTTTAAATTTGTGGGCGTGAATTCCATAAACTTCCATAAGCGATTTAAAACAGATGCAGACTGTTTGGAGTACCTATCAATATTA
>JBBSPS010000002.1:0-49877 GCA_038258655.1 Bacteroidia bacterium | reverse complement strand
CGCTATCATCTGTATTATTATTGCGATGAATAGTCGCTAAAATAAAATTCCCTGTTTGAAGATCATTATCAACTAATACACTGGTTTTTTGCTCGGAAATAGTTGAAAAATAAAGGCTGTTGTCATACATCACATCACCGCAATGATAAATTTTAGGATTATCAAATGTATAAGGGGGGTGATTGGTTGAATTAAATCCTTCTTTGATCAAATTATCATAACCCGCTTTCGTAGGCGAAAATAATAATGTTGAAACATGGTCACATACAATACGGTTGATCTCTTCGGGCATTGATTTATTGAATGAACGTAAACCGGCTTCAATATGAACAACAGGTAGTTGAATTTTTGACGCAGCTATAGCTCCTGCCAACGTGGAGTTGGTGTCGCCATATAAAACAATACAATTGGGTTTTTCTTTCAATAAAATTTCTTCTATGCCTTCCAGCATTGATGCAGTTTGTTTTCCATGACTTCCGGAACCAGTATTCAAATTATAATTTGGGTGCGGGATCTCCAATTCATCAAAAAATACCTGCGACATTTTTTCATCATAATGTTGCCCCGTATGAACAATTATTTCCTGAATTTTATCGGCATAGTTGTTTTTGATAGCCCTGCTCAAAGCAGCAGCTTTAATAATTTGCGGGCGAGCGCCTATTATTGTTAATAGTTTGATCATTGGTTAATTAAAAAATTTACGAATTACGATTGTAGATTAACGATTTGGTATTTCGTCAATCATATAATGCCTTCATCTGCAAAGCTATAAAAGCCTTTTTCAGTAATTATCAGATGATCAAGTAAAGATATTTCCATTATTTTTCCGGCTTCTTTAATATTTTTTGTGAGTTTAATATCGGCATCGCTGGGCTGTAAATTTCCGGAAGGGTGGTTATGACAGATAATAATTGAACTTGCATACTGCTCAACAGCAGTTTTAAAAATTATTTTAGCATCCACCACTGTTCCTGAAACACCTCCGCGGCTAATCAATTCCTTTTTGATCACAGAACTTGCACGATTCAGCATTAATAGCCAAAACTCTTCGTGTGGCAGATCCATCATCGAAGGTTTCATTATTTCAAATACATCTTTACTGGTAATTACTTTTTCACGTTTAACGCTTTCCGTTTCTTTTCGTCTTCTACCCAGCTCTAATGCTGCCACTATGCCTATGGCTTTGACTTCACCAATGCCTTTAAATTTGGTTAGTTCTTTTACATTTAACTTTCCTAATTCATTCAAATTATTGCCCACGCTTGATAAAATACGTTTGGATAATTCAACAGCCGTTTCATCTCTGCTGCCAGAACCGATAAGAATAGCAATCAATTCAGCTTCGGTAAGCACATGACGTCCTTTATCCAATAATTTTTCACGGGGCCGGTCCTCTTCTGCCCATGATTTTATACCGAATGATTGTTTGTAGTCTGTCATAGACTAAATAATGTAAGTTAATGGGTTGATGAAAATTTATTTTCCGCTTTTGCGCGCAGTAACATTGATAGATGGGAGGTCGCGGTCGAACAAGTACATTCCACCTTTATCATCACCGATCAATTTTAATTTGTCGAGGGTCTTGCGCGCCAATGCTTCTTCTTCAATTTGTTCGGCTACATACCATTGCAGAAAATTATGGGTTGTATAATCTTTTTCTTTCAGACAAATATCAACTAACTGGTTAATTTCATTAGAAACAAACACTTCATGTTTCAGAACCTCTTCAAAAACAAATTGTATCGATTTGAATTTTTGAGGTTGTGCTTTAAGAGCAGGAATAAGAGCTTGTCCGCCACGCTCATTGATATATTTAACAAGCTTTAACATGTGCATACGCTCTTCGTCCGATTGTGCGAATAAAAATTCGGAAACTCCAGTTAAGCCTTCTGTTTCAGCCCAGGATGCCATTGCGAGATAATATTGTGAAGATGCGGCTTCGAATTCTATTTGTTTATTTAAAGCGACTTCTACTTTTTTTGATACCATGATTTTTGGGTTTTAATTTGTAACTCAACAAAGTTAAGAGATTTTTCTGTTTATAGAAACCTCATTTTTTCCTGAAAATACTAAGAAATCAGGTCTTGAAAAACCAATCAATTCGCTATCTTTGCTATACAACAAATTGCTTATAATAGCGTTAAAATACCAATGACAAGTAATTATCAGAGTCTACTTGAAAAATTAGACGAATTCATTCGCAAATATTATAAAAATCAACTGCTTCGCGGATTAATCTATAGTATTGGCTTGGTTTTTCTTTTTTTTATTTCAGTTACTGTATTGGAATATTATGCCCATTTTAATACATCCATTCGTACTATCCTGTTTTATTTATTTCTTCTGACAAGCGGTTTTATTCTTGTTAAATACATTGCCGTTCCCCTCTCTAAATTATATAAGCTAGGACACATTATTTCTTACGAGTCAGCCGCAAACATTATTGGAAAGCACTTTTTAAGCGTACAGGATAAATTGTTGAATGTTTTACAGCTGCAACAACAATCATTTCACATCTCGCATCTCACCTCTCAATATGTATTGCTTGAAGCAAGCATCGATCAAAAAATAAAAGAGTTGAAGCCTATTCCGTTTGCAAATGCCGTTGACCTGTCAGAAAATAAAAAATACCTGAAATACGCGTTAATTCCTGTTTTGCTGATTGCTGTAATCTTGTTTTCATCACCAAGTATTATTACTGATGGAACAAAACGTTTAATGAAACATGGGCAGTATTTTGAAAAAGAAGCCCCTTTTCAATTCGTGATAACTAACAATGATCTTCAAACGATAGCACAACAAGACTTTGAATTAAAAGTAAAACTCACCGGTGATGAAATGCCTGAAAACGTTTACGTTGAGATGGATGGCAATGAATTTAAATTGGACAAACAAAACATAGTTAATTTTAATTACCTTTTTAAAAACGTACAAAAAAACGTCAAATTTCAATTGACTGCAGATGGATTTAAATCAAAGGAATATGAGCTTGTAGCGCTGCCAAACCCTATTCTTTTAAATTTTGATATCGCGCTTATTTATCCAAAATATCTTAACAAAAAAGACGAAGTAATTAATAATACCGGCGATCTTGTGGTTCCTGCAGGCACAAAAATCAATTGGAATTTCAATACACAAAATACCAATCAATTGCGATTGAATTTTAATGATACATCCTTTGCCGTTTTGCCTACTTCGGAAAACACATATAATTATTCGGCGCGCCTTTTCAGAGATAAAACATATTCAGTTACAACAGCGAATCAATTTTTAAAAAGTAAAGATTCTGTAACTTATACTATCAATGTAATTCCGGATGCGTACCCGCAAATAAATGTGGAAGAAAAAAAGGATTCTGTTTCTGCTAAACGTATTTTTTTTCGTGGTGAAGTAAAAGATGATCACGGTTTTAATAAACTTACTTTTAATTATCGTTTCATTACAAATAATGATTCCACTGCAACCGATAATTATAAAAAAATAACCACTAATTCCACCCCCGTTGCTATAAATAAAGCTGTTACCCAAGATCAATTTTTCCATTACTGGGATATGAGCGAATTGGGAATTACGCCGGGCGATCAAATTGAATATTATTTTGAAGTATGGGACAATGATGGTGTAAGCGGAAGTAAATCAACACGTTCGCAAAAAATGATCTTTAAAGCGCCAACATTGAAAGAGATCGCTGAAAATACGGATAAGAACAATGATAAAATAAAAAATGACCTACAAGAAAGTATCCGTCAGGCAAAGGATGTACAAAAAGAATTGAGCGACCTGCAACGTAAAGTAGCCGAGAAAAAAACATTGAGCTGGGAAGAAAAAAAGAAGTTGCAAGAACTGCTTGACAAACAAAAAGATCTGCAAAAGAAAGTGGAGAATATTAAAAATGAGAATCAGCAAAATAATCAGCAGAAAAGCGAATTCAAACAGCCGGATGAAAAAATACTAGAGAAACAAAAACAGCTGGAAGAGTTATTTGATAAAGTAATGACTCCTGAATTAAAAGAAAAATACAATGAGTTACAAAAATTATTGGAGAAATTGGACAAGGACAAAGTACAGGAAGCATTGGATAAAATGAAGTTAGACAATAAGGATCTGATGAAGGAGTTGGATCGTAATTTGGAAATTTTTAAGCAACTGGAAGTACAACAAAAATTGCAACAAAACATTGATAAGCTGAATGAACTAGCAAAAAAAGAAGATGACCAGGCAAAGAAAACGGAGGATAAAAAATCGGATTCAAAAGAACAGAAAGCGAAACAAGAGGATTTGAATAAACAATTTGAAGACCTTAAAAAAGATATGAAGGAAATGAAAAAAAAGAATAGTGAATTGGAAGAGCCTGCTAAAATGGAGGACACCGAGCCACAGCAGCAGGATATACAGAAAGACATGAAAAGTAGCAGTGAACAATTGGATAATAATCAGAAAAAAAATGCTTCTAAATCACAGAAAAGTGCGGCGCAAAAAATGGAGCAGATGGCAAAGCAGATGGAGCAAATGCAGTCTGAAATGGAACAATCAGGTGAAGCTGAAGACATCAATAAATTACGTGATATCTTAGAAAACTTAATACAACTTTCGTTTGGACAAGAAGCTTTAATGGGAGAGTTAACAAAAGCTAAAACAAATGATCCGCAATTTTTTAAAATCGATCAGAAACAGAAAAAATTGCAGAACGATTCAAAAATGATCGAGGATAGTTTATTGGCTTTAAGCAAACGTGTTCCGCAAATTCAGGCTACTGTTAATCGTGAGATAAGCGCGATAAATATGAATATGGAAAAAGCCGTTGATGAAATTCAGGATTCGCAAACGCCCTCAATGGATGGTCGCAACCATAAAGAGGAAGGGCTCAGCCGCCAACAATTCGCGATGACTTCTATCAATAATTTGGCATTGATGCTGAATGAAGCCCTGAGTCAGATGCAGGCACAGGCAAAAAGTAAGAAGCCGGGTAACGGCAGTTGTAACAAACCAGGAGGCATGGGTAAAAAGCCTTCCATGTCAAATATGCGCCAGATGCAGGAGCAGTTGAATAAACAAATCCAGAAATTGAAAGAAGGCATGGCAAAAAATGGAAATAAACCGGGCACTAAACCGGGCAGCGGGACCATAGGCATGAGCCAAGAGTTGGCGCAACTTGCCGCACAGCAGGAAGCTATCCGTCAGGAACTTCAGAAAATGGGCGAACAAATTAATAAAGATGGCAAAGGTGCAGGAAATTTGGGCAAACTTGCCGAAAAAATGGAAGAAACGGAGACAGATTTAGTGAATAAAATGTTAAGTCAGGAGACAATTAACCGTCAGGAAGAAATTTTAACACGCATGTTGGAGAGCGAAAAAGCTGAAAAAGAAAGGGAAATGGATGAAAAAAGACAATCTAATGAAGCAAAAAATGAAAATTTTAGTAACCTTAATGAATTTTTTGAGTATAACAGAATGAAACAAAAAGAAACGGAGTTGCTAAAAACGGTTCCACCGTCATTAAACCCTTTCTTTAAAGCAAAAGTCAATCAATACTTTAACAACTTTGAAAAATAAAATGGTGTTGGCAGAAAATCAAAAAATCCGGATTACATCAAAAGCAGAAAATATTATTCTGGTAGAAAGAATGATAGAGGATGTATGCGACTTGTTTAATATTACTGAAGATTATTACGGCAACATTCTTGTGGCCATTACCGAAGCAGTTAACAACGCTATTTATCATGGCAACAAAGCCAATCCCAATAAGTGCATTGACATTTTCTTTAAATCATTCCCTGATCGTGTTACTTTTACAGTAAAAGATGAAGGTCCAGGTTTTAACTTCAGCAGCTTACCTGACCCTACAAACCCTGAGAACATTGAAAAACCTAATGGACGGGGAGTATTTTTAATGCGTAATCTTGCTGATCGTGTTTCTTTTGAAGATAACGGGAGTAAAGTAATATTGGATTTTAAAGTTTTATCTAACTGATCTTCGATCTTTACATAAAGGCATCTCTCTTCTAAATATTTCCCTTCCGGCATTTCATAAGAAATTTTGTCTTCCTTATAGTTTGTCTTGCTCTCACTAAACGTTTATTAATATTCTCATCACTTGTTAAAAAAGCTTTGGCAATTTTCGGAATACTAAAACCGCAAAGCGTTTTAAGAGTAAGCGAAACCTGTGAATCACTTGAGATGGGTGGCAACAGGTAAACATCATTCGCAACTGATCGCCTCGTATTTCTGTTTCTGAAAATAAATTTTCCAAAGCAGCATTCTCGGTTTACAATAATATTGTTTTTTGCTGTAGAATTTTCAGGAACACCGTTAAAATTCCATACTTTAATAGCCTCTAAAAATGAATCTTGAACCACGCCCTCCGCAAGTTCCAAATTGTGTGAACCAAAAATACGAGTGAGCACAGAAGTTAATCTTCCTGTTTCATGCCGAAACAAATGATCAACTAATGGAGTTCCTTTTTCGTATTCAATTTCGGTATTCACTTTTTTTCTTGGGCCCTTTCGCGTTAGAATTAAAGTCAAAGTAACAAAGATAATTCAAATAAAAAAGGACACTAAACTTCTATCAGTTCTAAAAATCTCGACATTTAAACTAAAAAAAGCACCTTCTTATTCTTAATTTATCATTATCTGTCGATACGTGAATTATGTAAATTATTCACAACGGAGTGTAATTTATTGAAACAAATTTTCTCAACTTTAGCAACGGTAATTTAAGATACCGATTTAAAGTCATTTTAGCTTATGAGCATTATCATAATGCTAAAAATATTTCTTATGTATTCTAGTACCAGTAAAAAAAATCATTAACTAAATCAATAAAACAATGAAAAAATTAACCACTATTTCAATACTCGCAGTAACATTTTTATCGTTTGCTGCCTGCGACTCAAATCAATCAGCTGATCAAAGTCTAAAAGATGATTCACATAGAACCAAAATTATTTCGACAATAGTTAAAGATCCGGCCTATTCTAAAGAAATGATCGACGTGATGATGAATGATGATAATTGCAAAAACATGATGTCGCAAAACATGATGGAGAATCCCGAAATGAAAAACATGATGATGGATAATATGATGAATATGTGCAAAAGTGATTCAACCATGTGTAAAATGATGATGGGTAAAACAATGGATATGTGCGAAGATGATGAGTCAATGTGTAAAATGGTGACAAATTCCATGAAATCTCACACAGATGTTATGAAATCAGTTAAAGGGTGTTATATGGATAATATGATGGATAACAAAGACGGGCACATGAACCATCATAAAAAATAACATGCTGTTACTTTTATTATAATATTGTCGACTCAGCTCTTTCACATTACTGGTTGATAGTGTTTGTTTTTTCTAACTTTGTATAATGGTGATTGCCAATAAATAATGCTTCATTCCAAAATAGAGATAGATTGAAATTATACATTAAAAATATGGTTTGCCCACGTTGCATCAGTGCAGTTGAAAAAGTGTTTACTGATATTAATATAAAACCACTACAAGTTCGGCTTGGTGAAGTAACGTTTGCTAAAGAATTAAAGACAAAACAATTTGCTTTACTCAAGAAACAATTAGAGTCTTTAGGCTTCGAGCTCTTAGATGATAGTCGTACACAACAAATAGAAAAAATTAAATCTATTGTTATAAATCACATTCATCATTTAGAAGATGGAAAATTTATGTTTTCTAACATCCTTTCAAAAAATCTTAATAAAGAATATTCTCAGCTCAGCAAATTATTTTCTTTAACAGAAGGCATAACTATCGAACAATTTGTTATTCTTCAAAAAATCGAAAAGGTTAAGGAACTAATAATGTATAACCAAATGAACTTAAGTGAAATTGCAGATAAGATGGGCTATAGCAGCGTTGCTCACCTTTCATCTCAATTCAAAAAAACAATTGGTCTTACTCCTTCTCAATTTAAGACGCAGGGCTTGCCGCTACGTAAAACAGTAGATTCTATTTAGCAATACGATATAAATCGTTCCCTCAATTATATAACATTACTGGGTTGTTATTGAAGACCTTTGTAATGTCAAATTCAATCATTATGGAGAAGTTAGAAAATAATACAGTTTATTTGCCTTTAGAAAACGTTGAAAGTGAACATTGCGCTTTAATAGTAAATAATGGTTTAGATAAAGTTGAGGGAATTACAGAACATACTGTTGAGCTTAATAATCGAAGAGCTAAAATCAGCGGACAAAATATTACAGATTTAATTCCTAAGGCAGTAAAACAAATTCGCGATTTAGGTTATGAAGTTACCACGGTAAAAAAATCATTTCCAGTATTAAATATGACCTGCGCTTCCTGCGCAAACAGCAGCCAACAAATTCTGGCGATGCAAGCCGGAGTAATTTCTGCTTCGGTTAATTATGCAAATGCCATCGCTACTATAGAGTATGTTCCAACTATCACAGATCCGCAAAAATTAAAAGCAGCTTTACAGGCTATAGGTTATGATTTAATGATTGATGAAAGCGAAGAAGCAAAAAATTCCTTAGAAGAAATTCAACAAAGTCATTTTAAATCTTTACAAAAAAGAACAATTGGTGCTGTTGTGCTTTCAGTTCCCTTGGTTATAATTGCTATGGTTCCCTATTTAATGAATCTTCCCTATGCAAATTATATTATGTGGGCATTATGTACTCCTGTTTTGTTTTGGTTTGGCAAACAATTTTTTATTGGTGCTTTTAAACAACTCAAACATTTTTCAGCAAACATGGATACATTGGTTGCACTAAGCACGGGTGTTGCCTATTTATTTAGTGTGTTTAACACAGTTTTTCCGGATTACTGGCACAGCAAAGGACTTCATGCACACGTATATTTTGAAACAGCGGCTGTAGTCATTTCCTTTATTCTATTAGGAAAATTATTAGAAGAAAAAGCAAAAGGTAATACTTCTTCCGCTATAAAAAAACTAATGGGTTTGCAACCAAAAACGGTTATCATTATTCATGAGGGTGGTCATCAAATGGAAATGCCAATTGCAAGTGTACAAGTAGATAACATATTACTCGTTAAACCCGGAGAAAAAATTGCAGTAGATGGTGTTGTTACAACAGGCAATTCATTTGTAGACGAAAGTATGATTAGCGGTGAACCAATCCCTGTTGAAAAAAGCAAAGACACAAAAGTATTTGCAGGTACAATCAATCAGAAAGGAAGCTTTCAATTTAAAGCAGAAAAAGTTGGAAGTGATACGCTCTTGTCTCAAATAATTAAAATGGTTCAGGATGCACAGGGAAGTAAAGCCCCAGTTCAAAAATTGGTTGATAAAATTTCGGGAATATTTGTCCCAATCGTTATCGGCATTGCAATAGTAAGTATGATTGTATGGATAATATTTGGTGGCGAGAACGGATTTACTCAGGGTTTACTGGCAATGGTTACGGTTTTAGTTATTGCCTGTCCTTGTGCTTTGGGTTTAGCTACGCCAACTGCTATTATGGTTGGAGTTGGCAAAGGCGCTGCAATGGGAATTCTGATAAAGGATGCTGCAAGTTTAGAATCATCAAAAAACATTACAGCTATTGTGCTTGACAAAACAGGAACAATAACGGAAGGCAAACCAACAGTTACTGATTTGAAGTGGTTCGAGAACGAAACAGAAGCTTTAAGAAACATTCTGTATAGTATCGAAAAATCATCCGAGCATCCTTTAGCGGATGCAATCGTTAAGCACTTATCAGATTCTTCAAAGTTTATTAACGAGGTTTCAATTGAAAATTTAAGCGGAAGGGGAATTCAAGGTTCTTACCAAAACAAAAAGTACATAATTGGTAATGAACTGTTAATGAAAGAAAAGAATATAGACATTAATACATTGACACGAACTTGGGTAGATGAAAAATTAAAAAAAGCCAATACCGTTATTTTCTTTACAGACGGCTCTAAACTTATTGCAGCAATTTCCATTGCAGATAAAATAAAAGAAACATCCATAGAGGCAGTAAAACATTTAAAAGAAAAAGGAATTGAAGTTTACATGCTTACGGGCGATAATGAACAAACAGCAAAAGCAGTATCGGAGCAGGTTGGGATAGAACATTTTAAAGCAAATGTTTTGCCCGCTCAAAAATCAGTTTTTATAAAAGAATTACAAGCTAAGGGGAAAATTGTGGCGATGGTTGGCGATGGCATTAACGATAGTAATGCATTGGCACAGGCAGATGTAAGTATTGCAATGGGTAAAGGAAGCGATATTGCGATGGATGTTGCAAAAATGACCATCATAGCAAGTGATCTAAATAAAATACCTCAGGCCATTCTTTTATCTAAACAAACTGTATCAACTATCAACCAAAATCTTTTTGGGCTTTTATTTATAATATAATTGGCATTCCAATTGCAGCAGGTATATTATATCCTATTAATGGTTTTCTTTTAAATCCCATGATAGCAGGTGCAGCAATGGCACTGAGCAGCGTAAGTGTGGTATCAAACAGTTTACTTCTTAAATTAAAAAAACTAAAAAACTAAAAATGGAAACTTTAAAATTTAAAACAACAATCAATTGCGGTGGCTGTTTAGCCAAAGTAACACCTTTTTTAAACGATGAAAAATCAATAGAAAAATGGGAAGTAAATACTTCAACACCTGAAAAAACATTAACTGTGGAAACGGAAGAAACCAATCCTGAAAAAATAATCTCTGCGGTACAAAAAGCGGGATTTAAAATTGAACAAATCAACTCTAATAAATAAAAACATGACATCACTATTCAATCTAATTCTAGTGCCAACGCTTTTACTAAGTATAAGCGGTAACGGACAAATTAAGAATGCTAAAACTGTAAGCCTAAAAATAGATGGAAATTGCGGAATGTGCGAAAACACAATTGAAAAAGCGGGAAACAAAAAGAAAGTATCTAAAGTAGATTGGGATAGAGACTCAAAAATAGCTTCTGTGTCATTGGATGCCAACAAAACTTCCGAAGATGAAATTCTAAAACGTGTTGCCTTAGCAGGATATGACAATGAAAAATTTCTTGCGCCTGATGATGCCTATGCAAAACTACCGGAATGTTGCAAGTACGAAAGGAAGCGAAAATCTACAACTACTGTTACACCTAAAAGTGAAACGGCACTTCAAGATACTATCAAGAAGGAAACTGAAAATCCTTTATTAGAAGTTTACAAAGCTTATTTTGGATTGAAGGATGCTTTAATTATGAATGATGGCGCTACTGCAAGCAGCAAAGCTAAGGAGGTGTTTAAGGCAATCGATAATGTTCCAATGGATAAATTGTCTGCGGATCAGCATACAGCGTGGATGAAGTATATGACTAAACTTTCTTATGATGCTGAACACATTAAGGGTGTAACGGAAACGGAACACCAAAGAGAACATTTTAATTCACTTTCAAAAAATATGTTTGAAGTTATGAAAGTGATCAAACCTTCATATCCTGTTTATTATGACCATTGCCCAATGTACAACGATGGCAAAGGTGGTGATTGGGTTAGTAAAGAATCTGCAATAAAAAATCCGTTTTATGGTAGTCAGATGTTAACTTGTGGTAAAACTGTAGAAACATTAAAATAGATTTTACAGCAAATCAATTTGCAATTATGAAAGTTCTAAAATGGAGGCCGAGAAAATTATTATTGTCTGCAATAGTTTTATTGATGTATCCAACAATAATTCTCGCACAAAAAACAGTTCGTTACGATCTTTATGTTCGTGATACAATTGTAAACTTTGCAGGAAAAGAAAAAAGAGCGATTGCTGTAAATGGGCAGATACCTATGCCAACCTTAACATTTACAGAAGGAGATACAGCAGAAATTTATGTTCATAATGAACTAAACGAAAGTACAACCATGCATTGGCACGGTGTGTTTTTACCTAATAAAGAAGATGGCGTCCCTTATTTAACTCAAATGCCCATAAAGCCTCACACAACGCATTTGTACAAATTTCCAATCATACAACATGGCACGCATTGGTATCACAGTCATTCGGGCTTACAGGAACAAATAGGGATGTACGGTTCATTTGTAATGAATAAAAGAACTGAAGATTCAACATTTAGAAAAGGGATTGATGATTTACCTACAATTCCTGTTGTTTTAAGTGAGTGGACAAATTACAATCCGAAAAATGTTCATAGAATGTTGCATAATGCTTCTGATTGGTTTGCGATTAAGAAAGGGGCTACACAAAGTTATGCAGAAGCCATAAAGCACAAAAGTTTTAAAACTAAACTTAAGAACGAATGGAAGCGAATGTTGGCAATGGATGTAAGTGATGTGTATTACGACAAGTTTTTGATGAATGGAAAAAATGAAAGTGAAATAAAAAATAAAAATCAAGTTTCCTTCTCCTCTGGAAAAGTTGTCCAACGGACGGATGAGGCTCAATTTAAAGCAGGAGATAAAGTTCGGTTGCGAATTTCAAACGGTGGCGCTTCAACCTATTTTTGGTTGACTTATGCAGGAAGTAAAATTACGGTTGTTGCTAATGATGGAAACGATGTGGAGCCTGTTGAAGTGGACAGATTAATAATTGCTGTGTCAGAAACTTATGATGTAATTCTTACGATACCAAACGATAGTACCTCTTACGAATTTTTGGCAACTTCAGAAGACCGAATTAGTTCAGCATCCTTGTATATTGGTAATGGCATCAAGCAATTAACATCACCTTTACCTAAATTGAAATATTTTGAAGGCATGAAGATGATGAATGGGATGATGAAAATGAACGGAGACCTAGATGATATGAATATGCAGATGAGCCTTAATCAAATGGATATGAATGTGGTAATGTATCCAGAAATTACGGGTAGTGAAAACAAAAAAACTGATGTGAAAATGCAAGGCATGGATATGAGTAACAACCAAAATCAATACAATGCAAATGCACTTTCAGATATTGTTACGTTAAATTATGCAATGTTAAAATCACCCACTAAAACAAATCTCCCTAAAGAAGCTCCAGTAAAAGAATTACGATTTGTATTAACAGGTAATATGAATCGTTACGTTTGGAGTTTAGATAATAAAGTGATTTCTGAGACGGATAAAGTCCTTATAAAGAAAGGTGAAAATGTTAGAATAATAATTTACAACAATTCTATGATGCGCCACCCAATGCACTTACACGGACACGATTTCAGAGTTCTGAATGGGCAAGGCGATAATGCGCCATTAAAAAACACTATTGATATAATGCCAATGGAAACAGATACATTAGAGTTTAATGCTAATGTGTATGGCGATTGGTTTTTTCATTGTCATATTTTATACCACATGATGAGTGGAATGGGAAGGGTTTTTTCTTATGAAAATCAGCCAGCAAATCCGTTAATTCCAAACCCTAAATACGCTTTTAGAAAATTAAAAAGCGATGATAGAAAATTTCACTTCATGGGAGAGAATGATATTGCAACAAATGGCAATGATGGAATGGCAATGCTACAAAACACCCGTTGGAGTTTAATGTCGGAGTGGCGTTTAGGTTATCACGATATGCACGGATATGAAGTAGAGACGCATTTAGGAAGGTACATTGGTAAGATGCAATGGTTTATGCCTTTTATTGGTTATGATTATCGTTATAGGAAGCAGGAGGGAGAAATACACTTTCAGTCAAAAAATATTTTTGGTCGAACTAACACCAAAGATACACGGCAATCGTTTTCAGCAGGATTTTCATATACCTTACCTATGTTAATTCATTTTGAAGCAGAAGTATTTACAGATGGAACAGTTCTATTACAATTAAAGCGTGAAGATATACCAATTACAAAACGATTAAGGATGGGGCTAATGTATAACACTGATAAAGAGTATATGATTGATTTACGTTATATTATCAACAAAAATATGGGAATAAGAACCCATTACGATAGTGATATGGGATTTGGCATTGGACTTAATCTGAATTATTAAATAGAATAGCAACTTTCTAAAAGTGAGAATTTTGTAATTAATTTTCCGAATAGTGTAATATACTACCCTGTATTAGTGTGCACCTTCGCTTCATCCTTTAGGCGGGTTATTTGCATGGATATTGTTATCGTAACTCTTGCGCGACCAATAGACTACAAACTAACAATCAAGGAATGAAGATTAAGAAAAAAAATAGTAATACAAAATGGATAAGATAATTTGGTTTTCGATTTTACCTCCTATTATCACCATTGCGTTTGCAATTTGGTCTAAGAAAATCATTCCCTCTCTTTTAATAGGATTATTGGTAGGAAGCTATTTGCTTAACCCAACTCTTACAGGAGGGTTTGAAACAGCAGTTGACCAAATAGTAAAAATATTAACAGATAGCGGAAGTCTTCAGGTGCTTTTATTTCTGTATTTGTTTAGTGGTTTAATGTCCATCATAAAAAAATCGGGCGGTATAAAGTCATTTTCAGATATTGCTGATAGGCATGTAAAAAGTGAAAAGGGCGTATTCTTCCTATTGTGGGCTTTGATACCCGTTACTTTTATTGATTGCGGTTTCAGGATTGTTGGTGCAGGTTCCATTACGAGTTCGCTTGCAGAAAAAAATAAAATAGCAAAAGAGAGGTTTGCTTTTATGCTTAATAACACGGCCAGTCCTGTAGTAGAACTGATTCCTATCGCCACAACTTATGTTGGATTTAATATTGCGAATATCAGTATCGGTTTAAAAGCAGCCGGAAACCCTGAGAGCACTTCAGCTTATGCAATATGGCTTAAAGCAATTCCTTTAGAGTTTTTCAGCATCGTAATAATCATTATTACTTTTCTTACTATCTTTTTTCAATTCAAAAAACCGGCAAATGCTCCGGCAAAACATTCTGCTGAAAAGGAGATGAAAGGAATGAATATGGATATGGAAGAAACAGAACCATCAATAAAACCAAGGATTATCAATCTTATTGTTCCGCTGTTTAGTGTGATCTCCTTAAGTATATTTTTCTTTTGGTTTTTCGGAAAAGATAAACCCGGCAACAATACTTTTATTGAAGCCATGTCAAACACTGACCCGAATAGAGCCATGCTTGTCGCTTTGTTTATCTCTATAATCATATCTGCTATTTGCTATTTTTTCCAAAATTACAATCTTAAAGAAATGACTTCGGATGTTATATCAGGTGGAAATGAAATAATAACCACCTTGGTAATTCTCGCTATTGCCTGGCCTTTAGCAACTGTTTCTCAAGCATTAGGTTTGAATGAATTTATTCATCAAAACTTAGGGAGTTCCATGCCCGCATGGAGCGTAGCTGTTTCACTTTTTATACTGTCTTCTGCTGTAACTTACTTTATTGGTTCGGGTTGGGGAGCAGCATCTTTACTTATGGCAATCGCAATTTCCCTTGCTGTGGTGTCAACTGCGAGCATTCCACTCTGTGTTGCTGCAATAATTACGGGAGGGACATTCGGTGATGTTACGTCACCAGTTGCAGGGATGACAAATATGTCATCAAACATTGCTCATGCAGACCATGCAAAATATTTAAAATATGCAAGCCCTTATAATTTTATTGCAGCAGGAATTGCTGCAATTTTATTTTTGATTGTAGGTTTTTTTCATATCAAATAGATGTAAATCGAATTGAAAATCATGTGTGAATAAATAGAAATTTGGAAAACGTTTTATTGGGCAACAGCAATACTGAAGAACCGGACAACAGCGGAACTGAAGAAATTCTAAATTCAAAACAAAAATTATGAAAACAAAAAAAATGATTTCAACCATGTTTGCATCGTTGCTTATGATGGTATTATGCTTTACAGCAAGCAACTCTTTTGGGCAAACAAAAATGAAAGATTGTTGTATGATGAAAGAAGGTAAAATGATGCATTGCAAAGACGGAAAAACCATGCCAATGGAAAAAGACATGACAATGAAAAACGGAACAGTATGTATGGTAAATGGCGAATGTGTGATGAAAAATGGCGAAAAAATGATGATGAAAGATGGGGAATGTATGGATATGAATGGAACGATGGATAAGTGCGACATGATGAATAAAACCTCTAAAACTGATACGAAGAAAGCCGTAACCTATACTTGCAGCATGCATCCCGAAGTTAGTTCTGATAAACCCGGAAAATGCCCAAAATGCGGAATGGACTTAATTAAAAAGAAGTAATAATAGTTGGGCAACAGAAATATGAATAAAGTGGCTGCATAATAGGTGAGTTATTCTAAAGCCTCCACACTTTTGTGTGGAGGCTTTTTGTATTTAGAATTCCTTAAATGATTTTTAAATCTTCAGCATAATCAATGCTTTTAACTTCATTTTAAAAACATTATATTTGTATCATTGAAAAAAGCGTTTCACATATTATTCTCTATCTATTTTATCTCCTTGGTTTTAATGCCATGTGGCGATAAAGAGAATTGCAACGAAGTAAATTCAACGGTCGTAACACAAACTTCAAATCACGAACAACATTCAGATGAAATGTGTACACCGTTTTGCTCTTGTGCTTGCTGTGCCGCTCATTTTTTAATTAAAGACATTCAACCTTCATTAAATGAAGTTGCAGAAATAAATACTGTTTACACAGTACACAAAGAATCAAAAACTTCTGCTGCAATAATTCCAATTTGGCAACCGCCTAAGTTGGCTTAATCCAATCCCGGTATTTCTTATTTAGCTCATAGGCAACTTCTGTCTTAGAGTTTTCAAATCATTTATTTACCGCTGTAAATGGGCTTTGTTAGTCGTGTTTATGGCATTAAGCAATATTATTATGTTAGATAAAGTAATCCACTTTTCTATAAAGAACAAAATCGTTGTCGGGCTATTTACAATAGCGCTGATAGTATGGGGTAGCTACTCCGTAACTCAATTACCAATTGATGCAGTACCCGACATCACAAACAATCAGGTGCAAATTATTACAGTTTCGCCTTCATTAGCAGCAGAGGAAATTGAACGACTTGTTACTTTCCCGATTGAACAAACAATGGCAACCATTCCAGGTATTGAAGAAGTAAGATCTTTTTCACGCTTCGGACTTTCCGTAGTAACTATTGTATTTAAAGATAAGATAGATGTGTATTGGGCAAGGCAACAGGTAAACGAACGGTTAAACGAAGCTAAAACGATTATACCAAATGGTGTTGGAACCCCTGAATTAGCACCTGTAACAACAGGTCTTGGAGAAATTTATCAATACGTCATTCATACTAAAAAAGGATACGAGAAAAAATATACTGCAATGGATTTGCGAACAATTCAGGATTGGATCGTTCGCAGACAATTGTTGGGTACTGAAGGTGTAGCAGATGTGAGCAGCTTTGGTGGTTATTTAAAGCAGTATGAAATTGCACTTAATCCCGATAAGCTAAGAAGTATGAATATCAGTATCAACGAAGTGTTTACTGCATTGCAAAAAAACAATCAGAACACAGGTGGTGCTTACATTGATAAAAAGCCGAATGTATATTTTATTAGAAGCGAGGGATTGATTGGCAGTATTGAGGATATTGAAAAAATTGTTGTAAAAGTTAATCCCAACGGAATTCCTGTTTTGATACGCAATGTAGCAAGTGTAAATTTTGGAAGTGCCATTCGTTATGGAGCAATGACAAGAAATAGCGAAGGTGAAGTTGTGGGTGCTGTTGTAATGATGCTCAAGGGCGCTAATTCATCAAAGGTAATTGGCAATGTAAAAGAGCGAATGAAACAAATTGAGAAATCACTTCCCGAAGGTGTTGTAATAGAACCATTTTTAGATCGTACCAAATTAGTGAACAATGCAATTAGCACCGTTTCAAAAAACTTAGCAGAGGGAGCATTGATAGTAATTTTTGTATTGGTGCTTTTGCTTGGAAATTTAAGAGCAGGATTAGTTGTTGCTTCTGTAATTCCATTAGCAATGCTATTTGCTATTGCATTAATGAATTTGTTTGGTGTGTCGGGTAACTTAATGAGTTTAGGAGCAATTGATTTTGGGTTAATTGTAGATGGCGCTGTAATCATTGTTGAAGCTACACTTCATCATTTAACAGGCAGGCGAATGCTCGACAAATTTGGAGGTAGGTTATTATCACAAAACGAAATGGATACTGAAGTTTATGAGTCGGCATCCAAAATTCGTAGTTCTGCTGCATTTGGCGAAATTATTATTTTGATTGTGTATTTACCTATTCTTGCCTTAGTAGGTGTTGAAGGAAAAATGTTTAGCCCAATGGCACAAACTGTGACATTTGCAATTTTAGGAGCATTTCTTTTATCAATAACGTATGTGCCGATGATGTCTGCATTATTCCTACATAAAAAAACACAACATAAAAGAAATATATCCGATCGCATTTTGGATTTTTTCCAACGACTATATAATCCATTAATCGAATTTTCTTTAAAAAGAAAGATGGTTGTTCTAATAACTGCTTTTGTATTTTTCTTAATCAGTTTAGGTGTATTTATGAATATGGGTGGAGAGTTTATTCCAACATTAGATGAAGGAGACTTTGCAGTTGAAACAAGGGTGCTTACTGGTAGTTCTATATCTCAGACCATTGAAGCTGCTTTAAGAGCAGCTAAAATTCTAAAAGAAAAATTCCCTGAAGTAAAAGAAGTAATTGGAAAAATTGGTTCGAGTGAAATTCCAACAGATCCAATGCCCGTGGAGGCTTGCGATTTAATAATTGTTCTAAAAGATAAATCGGAATGGACAAGTGCTGAAAGCAGAGATGAATTAGCTGAGAAAATGACCGAAGCATTGGAAGTAATTCCAGGTGTTACGTTTAGTTTTCAGCAACCAATACAAATGCGTTTTAATGAATTGATGACTGGCGCAAAACAAGATGTTGTAATAAAAGTTTATGGCGAAAATTTAGAGGCTTTAACCGGATACGCTAATAAAATAGGTAAGCTTGCAGGGACAGTAGAAGGAGCGCAAGATATTTATGTAGAACAGGCAACAGGTCAACCGCAAATTGTTATAAAATTTGACAGAGATAAAATTGCTCAGTTCGGATTAAATATTGAAGATGTAAATCGTGTAATAAAAGCAGGATTTGCGGGCGAAAGCGCAGGAATGGTCTACGAAGGAGAAAAGCGATTTGATATGGTGGTGAGATTAGAAAAAGATAATCGCCAAAGTATTGATGACATTAAAAACCTTTTTATTACTGCGCCAAACGGAAATCAAGTTCCGGTTGCTCAGTTAGCAGATATCGAATTTAAAGTTAGCCCAAATCAAATACAGCGTGATGATGCGAAGCGTAGGATCACTGTTGGGTTTAATGTTCGTGGACGTGATGTAGAAAGTGTAGTAAAAGAAATGCAAGCGAAGGTTGACAAGCAAATTAAATTTGGCGCTGGTTATTATCCAACCTACGGAGGAACATTTAAAAATTTAATTGAAGCCCGACAACGATTAGCAATTGCAGTTCCTGTTGCGTTGCTTTTAATTTTTGTTTTACTCTTTTTTACATTCGGCTCATTCAAACAAAGTATTCTAATTTTTACTGCAATTCCACTCTCAGCTATTGGTGGAGTGTTTGCTTTATGGGTAAGAGGGATGCCATTCAGCATTTCGGCAGGGGTTGGTTTCATCGCCTTGTTTGGAGTAGCTGTGCTAAATGGGATTGTGTTGATAGGAGAATTTAATCGTTTAAAAAAAGAAGGTATGACAGATTTAAAAGAAATCGTGCTGAAGGGCACATCGGTTCGTTTGCGTCCAGTAATTATGACCGCACTTGTTGCATCACTTGGTTTTTTACCAATGGCTCTTTCTCATGGATCAGGAGCAGAGGTTCAAAAACCTTTAGCAACAGTTGTTATAGGAGGATTGCTTACCGCAACACTACTCACACTATTAGTCTTGCCAGTATTATACATTTACTTTGAAAGAATTAAACCAAAAAAAATAAAAACACCTTTAATCTCTCTTGCATTATTATTAATGCTTTGCATTCCATCCTACAGCAATGCACAAAGCGGAAGTGGAATCACTTTGCAACAAGCAATTGATGGTGCAATAAAGAATAATGCAAGCTTGAAAGCGGGTCAGTTTGAAATCGACTACAGCAAAACGCTTAAACGCACGGCAACTGATATTGGAAAAACAAATGTGTCGCTGATGTATGGACAATACAACTCTATAAAAACGGATAATAATATTTCTGTTTCGCAGAGCATTCCTTTTCCAACTGTATTTTCAAGTCAGGTACAACTTGGCAATGCAATGATAAAAGGAAGTGAGTTGAAATTACAAGTAACAAAAAATGAACTTATAAGTCAGGTAAAATCGGTGTTTCATTATTTAGAGTTCCTCCAAGCAGAAAGAAAGCTATTGATGAGCCAAGATAGTATTTACAGCACTTTTGCTAAAGCTTCTGAACTTCGTTTAAAAACAGGAGAAAGTAATTTGTTGGAAAAAACAACTGCTGAAACTCAATTAATGGAAGTAAGAAATTTGTTAGCACAGAATCAATCGAACATTCAGATTTATCAAACCCAACTACAAGCCTTAATGAATTCAAAAATTCCTGTGCAAGTTGCTGAGATCGGTTTAAGTAAGATGAATTTAAGTGTACAGATGGACAGTGCATCCCTGAGTCAAAATACATCTTTAGCTTATTTAAAACAGCAAATAGAAATTGTAAATAGGCAGAAGAAAGTTGAAACAGCAAAAGTACTACCCGATTTTACTATTGGTTATTTTAATCAATCCCTGATTGGATTTCAAAATATAGGTGGAACGGATCAATACTTCGATGGCTCAAAAAGGTTTACCGGATTACAAGTTGGTATATCAATTCCTTTGTGGATTGTACCGCAAACTGCCAAAGTAAAAGCAGCGGGAATAAATCAACAGGTTATTCAAAGCAATTATGAGCAGCAACAGGTAAACATTCAAGGGCAATACAATCAAGCTATTCAAGAATACCTGAAGGACAAAAACACCTTAGACTATTATGAAAAAAATGCTTTACCAAATGCAGATTTAATCATTAAACAAGCTGATAAAGGCTTTAAAAGTGGTGAGATTGGTTATGTAGAATATTTGCAAGGACTAAAAAGTGCTTTAGCAATTAAGTCAGGTTACTTGCAGAGCCTTAATCAATATAACCAAAGCGTAATAACACTTGAATTTTTGTTAGGTAAAAATTAATTTAAAATATAAAACAATCTGATTATGAAAAATCAAATAAAAATAAAAAACGTAATTGCTTTATTAGTTATTGCAGTTATAATTGCCTCTTGTGGTGGAAAAAAAGAGGAAGGTAACATTGAAGGTAAGATAGAAGAATCAAATGCAGTTGAACTAAGTGATGGTCAATTTAAAACCGCAGCTGTTACAATCGGTAAAGCGGAAATGAGAGCCTTGAGTGGGGTAATTAAAGTAAATGGAATGTTAGATGTTCCCCCACAAAATTTAGTAAGCGTATCTGCACCAATGGGTGGTTTTGTAAAAAGCACAGAGTTATTGCAGGGTGTAAAAGTTACCAAGGGCGAAGTAATTGCTGTGATGCAAAATTCGGAGTATATACAATTGCAACAAGATTACGTTGACTTTAGAAGCCAATTAGAGTACTTGGAGGCTGAATACAAGCGTCAACAAGAACTCTCAAAAGAAAATGTAAATTCTCAAAAAATATTATTGCAATCGAAAACACAATATGAAAGTATGTTAGCTAAAGTTGGAGGGCTAAAATCCAAACTTAATCTGTTAGGAATTAATACGGAACAAATCACAAGTGGTAATTTTCAAAATACCATAACACTCTATGCACCAATAAGCGGTTATGTTACACAGGTAAATGTAAACATTGGCAAATTTGTAAACCCAACAGATGTAATGTTTAAAATAGTTGATACAGAACATTTGCACGCTGAATTAACAGTGTTTGAAAAAGATGTTCGCAAATTAAAATTAGGAATGAAAGTGCGATTTACTTTAGCGAACGAAACAGAAGAAAGGTTTGCAACAGTTTATTTAATTGGAAGGGAAATTGGGGAAGACAGAACTGTAAGAATTCATTGCCACTTGGATAGAGAAGACATGGACTTGTTGCCGGGAATGTATCTGAAAGCTTATGTTGAAGCTGGAACTCATAGTGTTGCTGCCCTTCCTGATAAAGCAGTTGTAAATTTCGAGGGCAAAGATTATATATTTGTTGCTGATACTAAAAAAGCAGGGCATCATTTTATATTAACCGAAATTACAAAAGGAATAAGTGAATTAGGTTACACGGAAATTACTTTCCCCGAAGGCGTGACTGCTGAAACTCCAATTGTAATTAATGGCGCTTATGATATACTTGCTAAAATGAAGAATAGCGAAGAGGCAGAATAGCTAAAATAATATTTCAATGATAAATACAGACCCGAATCATAAACATATCTACGATGCACAATTGCATAAAATGAGAATAGTCCCCTTTTTATTAAAGCAGAATCGCTTGAAAGACTGACGATTACTGCAATTATAAAATTTATTTTATTGGTTCGGAATTCTCACCTTTGTTTATCATAAGTGATTCCTTTAGGGAATTATTACCAATTTTTTTAATGATCTAAAAGTAGTTAGCTTTGCTAGTAAATGTTAAACATATTAATAATATTTTTTTTTTCTTCCTTAGTAAGCTTCATAGGGTCTTTGCAACCGGGACCAGTAAACTTGCTTGTTATGGATTCGGTATTAAATAAAAATAAAAAAAGTGCTTATATAGTGGCTTTAGGTGGAATTATTCCCGAATTCGTCTATTGTAGTTTGGCAGTTTATACAGCTAACATTTTTTTGAGCAATCCTTTTGTTGCCGTTGTGTTTAAAATCCTGTTAATTATTATTTTATTGATTATAGCGTTTTTATATTTGCTTAAGAAACGCGATAATATTTCACTGCCAATCGGAAATATTCACAAATCAGGGAACATCAAAAATTTTTTAAAAGGGCTATCTCTCGCTATGTTAAATCCACAGTTATTACCATTTTGGATTCTTGTACAAGTCTATTTTAACACTATCAGCTTTTTGAAACTAAAAACAGGATTTCATATCGTCTCATTTATATTAGGAGCGGGTTTAGGAGCTTTTTTATTGCTAACCCTAATAATAGTTACCATCAATAATTACAAAACAACACTTTTAAATTATTTGAACAATAAATACTATTACAAAACGTTGGCACTAGTGTTTTTGGCTATAGCAATTCAACAACTTATCACCTTATTATGAGAGAAGAAATTAAATATTGGTATTTAAAAAATCACAAACTTTTCGATCATCTGTCAGATAATGATGTTGACGAACTTTGTATTATATCGAGTTATAAACAAGGTGATAAAAATGATATTATTTACTTTTCTGAAACTGATACAAAAAGACTTTATACCATTAAACATGGCATATTAAAAATTTGTCATCAGGATAAGGAAGGAAGGGAAGTAATTACAGAACTGCTAACAGAGCATGATATTTTTGGTTATATAAGTTTAAATAATTCAGATAAAAACTTAAATGAACAATATGCAGTTGTGCTAAGTGATAAGTTAAGTATATGTAGTTTTGAAGTAGAAAAATTTAAAAATGTTTTACAAAACAATGGTGATCTTTCAATAAAATACTCTGAGTTAATCAACGAAAAATTGGTTTCTTTTCAACAAAAATATTCTGATTTAGTTTTTAAAGATGTCAACACAAGAGTCGCTGAATTTTTTAAACTCTATGCAAGTCATCACGCCAAAGCCATAAACGGTGTTTTAGAAATGGAAATGATGCTTACTCATCAAGAAATTGCAGATTATACGGCTTCTTCAAGACAGTCAGTAACCACTATTGTTAACAGGTTAGTTGATGAAGGGAAAATCATCTATGAAGGGCGTAAAAAAGTAATTATTCCGGACATTGATAAATTGTAGTGCTCATTTGTCGTTTACCTGACAATTCACACCACATTTGTTTCCTACTTTTACTAAAAAAAGGAAATGAGAACAATAACCTTAATTTTTTTAGTATTTACAAGTCTTCTTACATCTGCCCAAAACACAGAATTGGATAAGCGAAAAAAGCAATTTAATTTGTCGGATGGGAATCTTGCTGTTGTTGGTTACGATGTTGTGTCCTATTTTACAGGGAAACCAAAAAAAGGCACTAAAAGTTTCGCTTTTCTTCATAAGGGTGTAAGTTATTACTTTTCTTCACAAGGTAATTTAGATTTATTTAAAATATCACCAGAAAAATTTGAGCCTGCATATGGAGGCTGGTGCGCTTATGCAATGGGTAACACGGGTGAGAAAGTTGAAGTTGATCCTGAAACGTATAAAATAGTTGATAGCAAATTATATCTTTTTTATAACGCTTATTTTACTAATACTTTACCAAAATGGAATAAAGATGAAAAAATTTTGAAACCAAAAGCGGATAAAAATTGGGTAACGATATATAAATGAAAAAAGCACTTATATAACTTAGGATCATTAAAATCCAATTCAGGCAGCTTTTATTATTCTATTGATTCTGCCAATATAAATAAATATAACTACATTCTAATTTGGTGCAAACAATATTCGGTATTGTTTGGTAATTCTCAACTCAATTAACATGAAAAACACTAAGTTATCAAAAATTATTTCTTGGATTGCCGCCACTGTTTCGGCATTAATAATGCTTCAAACACTTTATTTTAAATTTAGTGCAGCTCCCGAAAGTGTTTATATTTTTTCAACACTTGGTATTGAACCATGGGGTAGAATTGGCAGTGGTATTGGAGAATTAATTGCTTCTATTCTGATTCTTATTCCTGTAACCAGATGGATTGGATCTATATTGGGATTAGCAATAATATCAGGAGCCATTATTGCGCATTTAACAAAGCTTGGTATAGAAGTTCAAGGTGATGGCGGTTATTTATTCATATTGGCAATAATAGTTTTAGTTAGCTGCGGGATATGTTTGTATCTTGAAAAACATAAAATAAAATCAATGAGGTGATAGTACAATCTTATGAATGTGTGGAATATACTAGAATAATAAACTGATAGCGACTTCTGATCTATGGATAAAAACTAAATATTATATTGGTAAACACATTTAACCTGACAATATTAATAGCAATTACATCACACACATGGAAGCTAAATTTGTATCTTATAAAAAAGTGACCTACTCAGAAGTAGAAATGGTTACACGAAGCAATAATCATTTAGATTATATGAACAAGCGAAGAACGGTTAGAGATTTCTCTTCTAAGCCTATACCAGCGCAAGTAATAGAAAATATTATAATGGCGGCGTCTACTGCTCCGTCAGGTGCACATAAACAACCTTGGACTTTCTGCATTGTCACAAATCCTGAGCTAAAATCAAAAATAAAAGCAGCGGCAGAAAAGGAGGAGTATGAAAGTTACAATGGGCGAATGCCAAAAGATTGGCTCGAAGATTTAAGTTATTTGGGAACCGATTGGCATAAACCTTTTTTGGAAAATGCTCCTGCTTTAATTATTGTTTTCAAAAAATCGTACGATTTAAACAACGGGCAAAAACGAAACAATTATTATGTTACCGAATCAGTTGGTTTAGCTTGTGGTTTTTTATTAGAGGCGATTCATTATTGTGGTTTAGTGGCATTAACACATACCCCAAGTCCAATGAATTTTTTAATTAAATTACTTAACCGACCTGAAAACGAAAAACCATTTTTGTTAATACCAATCGGATACCCTGCTGAAAATACATTAGTGCCTGATTTAAAGCGAAAGGAAGAAAATGAAGTGATTCAGTATTTTAAATAATTATTTGGAGAAAATATTAGGACGAAATCCACGCTGTGAAGAACCAAAAAACTTGCGGAGTCTACATTCATTTTAAAGAGTTACTCAGTTTTAATAAAACGCTTCGATAATTTTTTTGTTCCCGATTCTATAACAAGATTATAAATTCCATTATTTAAGAAAGAAATATCAATACTATTATTTTGTTCTGCTAAGGCAACATTAATAACTATTCGTCCCAAAGCGTCTGTAACATAAGCGGAAGTGATTTCAAAATTATTCCTACTCATTTCAATATATAAAATACTGTTCGTGGGATTTGGATAGCATGTCAAATCTAAAGGTTGATTATCATTCTCACTTATTCCATTTATAAGACTATAGATGCCATTATATATCCAAGTATCCGAAAACAATGAAGAAATACCTTGCCCACCAAAAATCACTAACTTATCTTGTGAAGGAATATAAATAGAAGTATGGTCAAAACGAGGAAGAGGCTTTGAGCCAATTTGAGGCAAAGTGTCCCATTTTTGAGTATTCAAAGAAAATTTCCATAAATCATTCAACGCTCCCGAATTATTCCCTTGAGAAAGTGAGTTTCCGCCAAAAATAACTACAGTGCCATTCCCGCAATAGGTATTCGATGCAAAATGCCTTCCTCCAGGATTAACGGTTGGAGTTATATTTGTCCAATTATAGGTATCGACATTTAGCTTCCAAATATCATTTAAATTGCCAGTGCTCTGTCCACCAAAAACAATCATTTCTCTTCGATCAGCAGCAAAAGCTGAAGAAGTAAGGCATCTTTTTAAAGGAAAATACGAATTACTCCTATCTGTCCAATTTTGTCCATTAACATCAAAGCTCCAGGTATCATCAAACCGACCGGAAGTAGTAAAGCCTGCAAAGTTGATAATATTTTTATTCTTCGGATCAAAAATAGTTGCCGTTCCATAGCGTTTAAGTGGCGCACCAGTAACATTTCCATCTGGAAAAAGAACTTGCCAAGTACTATCACTAAAATTAAAGGCCCATACGTCATTGTATAAGGAAGCTCCTTGACCCGACCAAACCAGTATGCGGTTCATTAATGAATCATACATACATATATGGGTATAGCGTGCCGGTGGAAGTTGAGTTGATTTGGAGGGAATAAGAGTCCAGCTATTAGAATTGAAATCAAGGCTCCATAGTTCATTTGTAGTTCCAACAGAAAGTGCTCCACCAAAAACAAACATCTTATTTTGAGAAGGAACATAAATTGCGGAAGCATTTGTTCTAGGGGATATTGATCCAGAGGTATTGAGTGAGGTCCATCCTTGCGAAAAAATAAAGCAAAATGGGAAATACATAAAAAATAAGAAAATTAGCAGGGATTTATTTTTTGAATTCATGTTTTGTATGTTTTAAAATACAAAGTTACAAAACAGAGAGTTATGTAATTGTCGTTTATACGACATTTTTATTTTTTTTCGGAACTACCTTAGCGCAAAAATACATAAAAATGAAAAAAGCTCTTTCTTATAGTTTTTTAGTAGTAACACTATTCTCATTTACAATATCAAACTTTCCTGAAGGTTTGAATGTTAATGATAGTGCACCTAATATTACTTCAATCGATCAAAATGGTAAAACAGTAATTTTAACTGATTTATTAAAAAAAGGCTCGGTTGTTATCGTTTTTTATAGAGGTGAGTGGTGCCCTTATTGTAATAAACAATTGATGGAATTAGAAGACTCTATGACTTTAATAACAAATAAAGGAGCAAGTATAATAGCTGTTTCTCCCGAAAAGCAAGAAAATATTGCAAAAACAATTCAAAAAACAAAAGCCACATATTCTGTATTATCGGATGATAGTTTAAAAATTATGTCTGCCTACAAAGTAGCTTTTGCATTAGACGAAAGAACCACCGTAAAATATAAAGGCTACGGAATTAATTTACAAGAAATGAATGGAAGCAATGGAAATAATCTTCCGGTGCCTGCGGTTTATATTATAAATAAAGAAGGGAAAATAACATATCGTTATTTTGATGTGAATTATAAAAACCGTGTTAGCGTAAACGAAATCCTAAAACATCTATAAACCAAAATGAACGATTGGGTAGGAAAATCTTTGTTAGTTTTAAAGGGAATAAAATTTTTCATAATTTTTTTTGTTTTTAACAAAGCCTTTTCTTCCCCGGCTGATTCATTAAAAACCCTAAAGATTGGAGTATTGCCATCTGCGTTTTATTCTCCTGAAACCCGATTGGGTTTTGGTGGTTTTATTTATGCCTATTTTAATACAAGTAAATCTACTTTAATCAATAAAAAATCCAACGCACAAAGCTATTTGTCTTACACTATCAATAAGCAATTTTCTATTGAAAACGATTATCAAATTTGGTTTAAAAAAAATAAATTCTATTTAACAGGAGGATTGGATTACAGCCGATTTCCTGAATTTTTTTATGGCACTTCAAATGATACCAAAGAAAGCGATAGAATAATGATATCATTCGATGTAGTTAAATTGAAATCTAAAAATTTGGTTCAGCTGCAAAAGAATTTTTACGGTGGATTTTATTATCAATATGAGAAGCTATACAATCTTGATATGAAATTAATAGATCGGATGGCGACAATGGGTCAACTTATTCCGGGAGGGGCAGGGTATACGGCATCAGGCATTGGGCCTATTTTGATTTATGATAAAAGAGATAATCCATTAAACCCTGCTAATGGTTGTTACGTTGAAACATCCTTACAGTATTTCGACAAACTTATTGGGAGTCCATATAAATTTACTTCTTTCACTTTTGATGCCCGTAAATACTACACCTTATTTAAAAAACTGATTTGGAATGGCAATGCCTACATCTTTATTAACAAGGGAGAAGTGCCTTACAGGATGTTAGCAACAATTGGTGGAGCAAGATTTTTAAGAGGTTATTATAGAGGACGTTTTAGAGATAACAATATGATTGTATTGCAGGAAGAATTCAGGATGCCTGTTTACAAATGGTTTGGTCTTGCTGTTTTTGGAGGTGTGGGCTCGGTGGCAAAAGAAATAAAAGATTTTAAAAAAAATGAAATTCATTACGATTACGGAGTAGGATTAAGAATAAAGATCAACAAAAAAGAAAATACAAATTTACGACTGGATTATGGCGTTACAAAAGACTCTCAAGGTATTTACCTCATATTTGCAGAAGCATTTTAGTTGCTTGCTTTGGGGGCTTTTAACATTGATTGCTGAAAACACCTACTCTCAAACAATAGTGAAAGAATTTGCAAGAGATTCTGCCAACACTTACTTTTGCACAGGCATTACAACAAAAAACAAAACCATACCCTTGCAATATGATACAATAGTAAAAATAGCTTTGCTTTATTTTCCTGAATTGGAGAATACTAAAATAAAAATTCGGATAAAAAAACAAGCCTCTCCTTTAACTGCTCGACCGAGAATATTTACTTTTTTTCGTAAAGCTACTAAACGTAAATACATCATTACAATTAGTAATAAAACGGATTCCAGATTTTCCGCAATCCTATTAAGTAACTTATCATTTAACGCTCAGATAGGAGTGGTTGGTCACGAATTAAGCCACATAAGTGATTACAATAAAAGAGTTGGATTTTATTTTTTAAAACTATTGTTTATGCATTTAAGTAAAAAGAAAATGGATCAATTTGAGTATAAAACTGATATGCGCTGCATAGAGCATGGATTAGGGTATAAATTGCTATCATGGAGTAAAGAAGTGCGTTTTAAGCTCAATTTAATACAATGGAACGGAATTAAGCACTTAAATGAACAAGGAAGAGAAAGGTACATGAATCCGGAAAGTATTATGAGAGCGATTAATCAAAATCAGATTTATAAATAATTAGCAAAGGAATGTCGTTAAGCCGACAAATAAATAGTTAAAGTCAAAATATCTTTGTTAAAACAAATATCGTAATCTATGAAAAAAATACCTTTATTAGTAGTGCTCTTTTTATTAATTAATAGCCTAGGGTTTGCACAAGATGTAACTGAAGTTAAGAAGGGATACATATACAATAATAATTTTGATTTAGCCCTTGCTACTGATGGAAATCAATCGTTAGGAGCATTGTCGTGGGTGCATTTTCATTCAATCACAAAAAAGAAAAGATTCAAAATTGGATACGGAATTCGTTTCAACTCACAGGTAGGTAAAAATCTATACTACGTAACAGCTCCTGCAATATTAACTTCAAAACAAACAGGCCCACAAGTATTATTTTCTAAAATATATTATGAGAACGTTGACACATTTTATGTCGCCAAGGCACAAAGCAATTCTCTAAACATTAGCATTAACCTACAATATACAATTAAAGAAAAATTTGATATTGGATTTAATATTGATGCCGTTGGGTTTTCTTTTGGAGGAAAAACAACAGGTAAATATATTGCATATCAGTCTATCGCCAATGGAACAACACAAACAGCATCACCAACATCACTTAATTTGTTACTTGTAAGCGATAATGACATTGGCGCTTTAAATTCTGAGCTGTATTTCAGATATTGGTTTAAGCCCAAATGGGCGATAAAAGCAGGGGCTTCATTTGCTTTTACCGAATATACCACCGAAAATAAATTGAGATTAGAAAATGATCGTTGGAGAAATAAATCACTTATGGGCATGATAGGAATTACCTTTTCACCTTTTAGATAAATATAAAATAGTTAAGTTATGAATCGTTTACTTCTAATTATCTGCATTGCTTTTTTAACACTTACAGGATTTACTTACCAACCTCAAAATACGGAGTGGACAATTGTATCTTCTACAGTGTCATTTAAAATTAAAAATGCAGGATTTACCATTGACGGAAAATTTGGAGTTGTTACAGGTACTATATTATTTGATGCGGTTAAAAGTTACAGTAATTCGATTGAGGCAACAATTGATTCCAAATCAGTAAATACTGGTAATGACACAAGAGACGAGCATTTAAAGAAAAAAGAGTATTTTGATGTGGATACCTACCCAAAAATTAATATGAAAGCCACACTATTTGGTAAAGAAAAAGATGGAACATATAAAGGGTACTTTAAACTTACATTAAAAAATACAACTAAAGATGTTGTTGTGCCATTCAGTTTTACTGAAACTGATGGTAAGGGTGTATTCAAAGGTATGTTTACAATTAACAGATTAGATTATGGTATTGGAGAAAGCAGTATGATTCTATCTGATAATACAACTATCACAATGGAAATTAATGTAGTAAAAAAATAATATAATGTTAAAGGAAATTGCTAAGAAACAACTATTTGAGCTTAAATTAATTCTTAATGGGGTTAAAGATTCGGATTATTCGAAAAATATAGCTCTCCTCGAAAATGGTACATTAGGAAGGCATGTAAGGCATATATTAGAATTTTATGAATGTCTTTTTATTTCTATTTCAGGTGATACAGTTTGCTATGATGATAGAAAAAGGAATTTACTTCTAGAAGAAAATGTGAGATTTGCGTGTGATTACATTGATGAAATAGTTGATAGAATTGAACAAGTAAATATTAATAAACGCTTGCTCTTAAAATCAAAATATGAGGCTGCTGAAGTAATAATGGAAACCTCGTTATTTCGAGAAATAACATATAATATCGAGCATACAGTTCATCATTTAGCAATTATGAGAATTGCCATTTCATCAGAACTAAAATACATTGATTTGTCTAATACTTTTGGTTATGCTGACTGTACTGTACAATTTTTAAAATCTCAAGAGGTTGTTGGTTAGCGCGCATGTGTACTGTAACTTATCTCCCGCAAAGTGGCAATTGCTTTATTTTAACTTCTAATAGAGACGAGGATGTATTAAGGCAAATTGCCCTACCAATTAATAAATACAAAGTAAATGATGTTCAAGTTTATTATCCTAAAGATCCGAAAGCAGGAGGAACTTGGATTGCAACAGGATCAAATGGATTTACTGTTTGTTTATTTAATGGGGCATTTAAACGGCATACATCAACAGGAAATTATAGAAAAAGCAGAGGCTTAGTGGTATTAGATTTTTTTAATTATCAAAATCAATATGATTTTATTGAGCAATACGACTTTACAAACATTGAACCTTTCTCACTTGTATTTGTTAAGCATCAAAACAATAAGGTAGGTTTATGTGAATTAAAATGGGATGGTGAAAGAACGCATCACTTTAGTCACGACTCTTCACTTCCTCATATATGGTCATCGGTTACACTATATTCTGATGAAGTTATTAAACAGCGAAAGGAGTGGTTTAACGAGTGGGTTAAAAAAAATGAAATTTTCACAAAAGACAATATTTTAATGTTTCATCATTTTGGAGGTTCGGGTGACAAAGAGAATGATTTAGTGATGAATCGTTCTCACAAAAAAACAGTAAGTATTTGTTCAATTAATAAAAGAAATGAATTTGAGACAGAAATTGTTTACGAAGACGTAATAAATAAAAAACTTTATTCAAATAAAATTATTGGCAGTTAATCTATGAGAATACCACTTTTTTTATTCAAAACATTTAAATATGAATATTGGCCTTGGTGGATTTTTTATCTGCCAGTTCTTCCTTATTGGGTTTATTTATCTTTAAAAAATAGATCATTCGCCTACTTTAGTGTTGCAAATCCCGGAATTGATTTAGGAGGATTTTTTGGAGAAAGTAAATCAGAAATTTTATCGTTAATTGATAAAGAGTATCTACCAAATAGTATTTCCGTGATTAAAAAATCTGATTTCTTAATTATTAAGAAAAATATATTGGAAAATAAAATTGAATATCCAGTAATAGCAAAACCTGATGTGGGAGAAAGAGGAAATAATGTTTGCAAAGTGAGTAATGAAAAAGAATTAATTCATTATCATACTAAGGCTGATTTTAATTATATCATTCAAGAGTTTATTGATTACGATTTAGAATTTGGGGTGCTTTATAGCCGATTACCCAACTCAGAAAAAGGAGAAGTGAGTTCCATTACTTTAAAAGAATTCTTAGCCGTTACTGGTGATGGGAAATCAAGTATTGTTGAGTTGATGAAACAAAGTACGAGAGCTAGATTTCAGATAGATCGGTTAAAAACAGAAATGGGAAATGCAATTAATCGCATTCCGGTTAATAATGAAAAAATCCTATTAGAACCAATCGGAAACCATTGCAGAGGTACACGCTTCATTAATTTTAATCACATAATTAATGATGATTTGAATAAAGCATTCGATAAAATGAGTTTACCCATTAAGGGCTTTTATTATGGCCGTTTTGATTTAAAAGCAAAAACAATAAGCGATTTTCAACAAGGTAACTTTATCAAAATAATGGAATTAAATGGCGCAAGCTCAGAACCAGGCCATATTTATGATAGTTCATTTACTTTGTTCAAAGCATACAACGACTTACTTTATCATTGGAAACGTTTAGCTGATATTTCTGCCATTAATATGAAGAACGGTTTAAGGCCTGTCTCTTTCGGCTTAATCATTAAGACCTATTGGAAGTTTGTTGTTTTGAAAAGTAAATAGAAGTACCAAAGGCTTGAAAAAAAACTGCAGTCATAGAACTCTCCTTATTGCGATGATATTTTAAACATATTGATTTTCAATCTTAATAATCTTTGCCGCCAGCGATTTGAGAAAATAATTATCAATTTACTGAATTAGCGGTAAGAAATTGCCAAGAAAATAAATTTCTTGTTTGGCTATTAAAAACAGATCGCCTATTAAAATAGGCTTAATTTTATTTGTTAAAAGTAAAAATCGAATTTTAGATAACTTACCTAAGCTTCTCAGCAAGTTTTTCCAAATACTGCGTCCATGCTCCTGAACAGTCCTTGTAGCATTCTATTTGTGGCAATAGACCATGATGAGTAAAAGTGATTAGACTTTTATCTCCCTGCTTTGAAATGTTAAAGCTGATTTTTGTGTTTGTCCACTCATCTTTTTTTTTCAAAAAAGAAAGATTGCTCTCTATCACTTGCCAAACAATTTTTGTGTTAGGCTCCAACTCAAACAATTTTTGTTTGGAATAATGCACTCCATCGCCTGCATTGAATGTAAATTCATCACTGAATTTTTTGCTGCTGCCTTTAATATCTTCTCCGTAAAAGCCTGTCCACCATTTGCGAACATTAAGAAGTGTTTCAAAAATGTTTTGTGGAGTTTCAGCAGATTCAAAGCTGAAAGTGTAATCTTTAAAATTTTGTTTGCTCATAATTTATTTTTTAGGGAGTCCCCATTTTTCTATTAATTCCTTATTGAGTGAGTCGTCTTCTTTCGTGTTTGGTTTTCCTTTTCCTGTGGTTATTAAATCTTTTAAACTACCTTGAATGTAACTTGTCCATGCATCTTGGCAGACATTGTAACATTCATAATCAGCGGTCAAACCCATTTGTGTGAAAATGATTTGTGTCTGATTATCCTTTTCGGAAATTTCAAAATCAATTTTATTGCCTTTCCATTCACTTTGGTCTGTGGTAAAATTGAATTGATTTTCTAAGACAAGCCAAACAACTTTTTTCTCGGGGACGAATTCAATAATTTTCATTTTGCAGATATGAACAGCTTTGTAGTGATACAGAAATTCAGCGTCAAGTTTATCGGTGTTTCCGTCAATATTTTCACTCCACCATCCACGAACATTTTTGATAGCATTGAAAACTTCTTCCCGTGTTTTGTCAACCAAAATGGCTGTTGTAAAATTTTTGTTCTCCATGATTAATTATTTTTTATGTGTGCACAAATATATAGAATCAAACTTGCATTTTGCAAGTTTAATTCTATTTTATTTATTATCTTTGTATTGAAATGAAAAAGCAGGCTAAAAAAGTTATAGAAAAGCGGTCAGAATGCCCCATTTCCTGTACCATGGATTTGGTAGGTGACAAATGGTCGCTACTGATTATAAGAGATATGCTTTATTTGGGAAAGACCACATACAATGAATTTTTAAAATCGAATGAAAGTATATCTACCAATATATTGAATGATAGATTGGTGAAACTAACAGAAATTGGATTGATTGCATATACAGGTAACTCAAAACGAAAAAAATATGAGCTTACTAAAATGGGGAGAGATCTAAAACCGATACTTGAATCAGTGGCGATATTTGGAATGAAGCATTCTACTGCTGATAAAGCGTTTTTACAAAATGTAAAGAAAAAAATGAATTTGTAGTCTTATGCTCAAGAAAAAACAAACTCTGAAATGTGATTTTTTTACTTACTCAGCGTTTGGCGGCTTTGCGCCGTTGGGCTTTTGAAACACCAACGAACTTAACCGACAAAAGGCATTTTAAAGATACACAACAAAATTAGTGGCAGCAAATAAAAAACGGAAGCGGCAAAAAATTCTGCTCGCCACGATGACTGATTCCGCCCAATGGAGCAAGGATGCTGTTAGGCGTTCGTTGTTTTCTTTTAGCTAAATTTGGCCTTTGTAGTTTGGGTCAAAATCTACCATCCATTCAATACCATATTTGTCTCTAAACATTCCAAAATAGGAATTACAAGGACTGTCGCCAATTGGCATCTCAATCGTTCCACCTGCTGAAAGTCCGTTAAATAATTTGTCGGCTTCTTCTTTGCTTTCGGCACTAATTGAAATTTTAGACCTGTTTTCATTTTCGTTTGTTCGCCCCATTATTTCCGGAACATCATTTGCCATTAGTATGTTTTTTCCAATGGGCAAAGCAATGTGCATTATTTTGTTTGCCTCGTTTTCTGCTACTGGAAATTCAGGACTTGATAGGTCTTTGAAACGCATAATTTTTGCGAACTCTCCGCCAAATACTGATTTATAAAATGTAAAAGCTTCTTCGGCATTTCCGTTGAAGTTAATGTGAGGATTGATAAGTGCCATAATTTTTATTTTTTACTGTTAATTTATAGTTGAATTAATTTTGTGATAAGAAATATAGGAAACCGTCAAAATACCTAAAAATAGCAAAGGAAAAAAGGATTGAAAGTTCATTCCATCAATGGCAAAATGACTAATACTTGCAAAAATAAAGTCAAAGGCAAAACCTGCATAAGCCCACTCTTTGATACGTTTCGGTGCTTGGGGGATGATTAATGTTAAGGCACCTAAAACTTTGAAAACTATTAGCGCATTTCCAAAATATTCAGGATAACCCAAATGCCTTATGCCTTCTTTAGCAAGTTCTGTCTGAGATGTAAATGCAGGAATTAATCCTTCCATTATAAAGATTAATCCAGTAGTTATCCAAAAGATTATTTTTTGATTTTTCATAGTGTTATTATTTTATTGTTGAGGAAATTTTGATAAGTCCATAAAGAAAACCTCCCACGTGTGCCCATCAAAATCTTCTATAGTTCGCTGTTGCATAAACCCATAATCTTTCATTTCAGTTGGTTCTATTCCACCTGCTTTTAAACCATTATCCATCATTTTATTCACAGCTTCTATATTTTCCATCGATAGTGAAAAAAGACCCGCTAAATTAGTTTTGGTATCGGCAATTGGTTTAGTTGCAAATGAAGAAAATTTTTCGTGTGTCAGAAGCATTACAAAAATGCTTTCACTCCAAACCATACATTTTCCTGATTCGTCAGAGAATTGTAGATTGTTAGAAAACCCTAATGCAGTATAAAATTTCATTGACTTTGCAAGATCGCTTACTGCTAAATTGATAAAAATTTGTTTATTCATTTTGATTTTTTTTTAATTGTTTAAATACAAAATTCATTAAATTATGCGTCAGGAATATTAGGCTCAACTAATTTTTTTAATTTTTCCAAAGACTCTTGCCATCCTAAATAGCACATTTCTGATGGTATATTTTCAGGAATGCCTTCTTGAGTAATTTTTATATCGGTACCGCATTGTACTTTTTTAAACCATACAGTCGTAATCATTTCTCCGGGTAAATTTGGGTCGTCAAATTTATCAGTATACTTTAAAAATTCATTTGCTTTTATTTCTATATATTCACCTCCAAAGGATTGTGTATTTCCAGTAGTAAAGTTAGTAAAAGACATTTTATAACTGCCACCAACCTTGATATCTAAATGATGAACTATGGCTACATAACCATAAGGAGGCATCCAAGAAGCAAGAGCATCAGCATCAGTAAATGCACGATATACTTTATCGGGACTAGCGGTAAAAACTCTGTGTAATGTTACGTTGTTGTTTTTCATTTTGTTTATTTTTTAATTGTTATCAGTTTCTCTTGTATAATTCAGTAACCAATGATTGCCATATTTGTCGGTGAGGTCGCCAAAAATAGCACCCCAAAAGGTATCTTCCAGAGTATGGTCTTTTTTTCCACCGAAAGAAAGTTTTTCGTAACAAGTTTTAATTTCTTCCTCACTGCTGCAATTGAGCGACAACGAAACAGCATTTCCTTTTACAAGGCCTGTTTGAGAAACCATATCGGAACCTAGCAATACTAAACCACCTTTTGTTAAAGTGGAATGCAAAATACTGTATTTCATTTTTGCCGGCATTTTATCTGCCATTGGTGATTCTCCAATTGTTTGAAAAACTAACTCTCCACCTAAACATTCTTTATAGAATGTCATTGCTTCGCGACAATTGCCGCTGAAAGTTAAATAAGAATTGATCCGTGTTGCCATTTTTATTTAAGCGTTTAGCAGTTTTTCAATGTCAAACTTTTTCATTTTCAAAAACGCTTGCATTACTCTAGGTGCTTTTTCGGGGTCACTCATTAATTTTCCTAAAATGGCTGGAACAATTTGCCATGAAACTCCGAATTTATCATCCAGCCAACCGCACTGATTATAAATACCACCGCTACCAAGTTTTTCCCAAAAGAAATCAATCTCTGCTTGTGTTTCGCACTCTATTACAAAAGAAGTAGCAGGCGAAAATTTGTAGTGTGGCCCACCATTCAATCCCATGAATTTTTTTCCATTCAGTTCAAAGTTTACAACCATTTGCGTGTCGGTAGTTATTTTAGAATTCTTAAATATTGAACAATAATATTCTGCTGCTGCCTTGGCTTGCCCATCAAACCACAAGCATGGATAAATTTGATTTGTCATTTTTTTAATTTTAATTGTTTTCCGAAATTTTTTTTATTAGTGCAATTGCTTTTGGAAATGTTTCTGAAAAATATTTTTCAAATTCTTGATTGGTATCCATTTCCATATTTAATTCTGTTACACCATCTGTTTCCGTTAGAAAATAATTTTCCATTGCACCTGCCCAATTTTCTGTTGTTTCTACTCCATTTTTTATTTCGCCCAGATGCTTGAATGACATTTGTTGATTTGGAATCTTCGTTTCTATGATACTATACATACCATCGCCTTTGCCATCAACGAATTTAATTTTACTTCCTTCTTTCCAATCGCTTACTGCATGAGAGTCCGCAGCGAATACAGATGTCCATTGTCTATATGTGGCATCGTTCCACAATGTGCCCCAAACTTTTTCTTTGGGTGCATTAATGTTAATTGAGAATTTTACTTTTTTCATTTTATTAGTTTTTAAGTGATATTATTAATGTTATTATAAATTCATGTAACAAAGATACTGTGTCTATCTAAAACTCATGAGTGGCATAAACGACAACATTAGGGGTTGATTATGACAAGAAAATGTTTTAGGTTTGCATTGAAATACAATTCAAAATTGAATGAAAAAAATATCTGTTTATGTTCCGGAAAATGCAGTAATAGAAGCTATAAGCCCTGCTTACCGCCTGTTTACATCTGCCAACCAGTTTTTACAAGCCAGTGGCAAAAAGCCTTTGTTTGATGTGGAATATGTGGGTATGAGCAAGCGTGTGGAAACCAACGATGGCGAATATTCGGTAAAAATCAACCGACTTATAAAAGATGTAGCGAAAACAGATTTAGTGGTGTTGCCGGCTATTTATGGCGATGTGAGCGCTGCGATTAAAGCTAATGAAAAAGCTATTCCGTGGGTGCAAGCCATGTACAAAAAAGGAAGTGAAGTGGCGAGTTTGTGCATTGGTGCATTTTTGTTGGCAGAAACAGGTCTTGTAAACGGAAAAAAATGTTCAACTCATTGGGCTTATTATAACGAATTTAAAGAGCGATACCCTGAAGTAGAAATTGTAGATGGGGCAGTAATTACGGACGAAGGAAAGATTTACTCAAGTGGCGGGGCTAATTCCTTATGGAATTTATTACTGTATTTACTAGAAAAATATACTGATAGAGAAACCGCTATCCTTGCCTCAAAGTTTTTTGCTATTGATATAGATAGACATAGTCAATCGGCATTTGCTATGTTTAGTGGGCAAAAGAACCATAGCGATATTGAAATTAAAAAAGCACAAGGATTTATTGAAGCCAACATTCAAGATAAAATTACAATCGATGAATTAGCCGAAAAACTTTCAATTGGCAGAAGAACCTTTGAACGCAGATTTAAAAATGCTACCAGTAACACAGTCATAGAATATATCCAAAGGGTAAAAGTTGAAGCTGCTAAACGTAGTTTTGAATCAAGTCGTAAAAATATTACCGAAGTAATGTATGATGTGGGTTACACAGACACGAAAGCCTTTCGTGATTTGTTTAAAAAAATTACTGGATTAACTCCTATTGAATATCGAAATAAGTACAACAAAGCACCTCAATTAGCTATTTAAATTACTCTCGATTCAAGTATTAATTTTCAAAGCGCCTTTCGAACTCGAACGCATAACTAATTGAAAAAAAACTGTCTTGTATTTCGAAGCAACATTATCTAACCAAAAACCCCTGATAAATAAGGCTTTATCAGGTTGGGTTACTTAAACCACTTTTTGGCATTTGGTCTGCGATGCGGACAGCCTGGCCAACAACAAGGTCTACGCTTTCCTTCAAGAAGTTCTTCACATAGTCGTTTTATATGCTCTTTTCTTGTTTCTGCTTGTTTGACAATTGTAGTCCAGCAAATCCATTCGTTACGGGCGAGTGGGGTAAGACCGTTCCATAATTCGAGTACATCTGAATTGGCAACTATAGCTTTCCTTAAATCCATAGGCACTTCGTGTACCACGCCTTCAGCGATTATTTTTTTTGCCATTTTTTCTTTGTCTATCATTTCTGACCAGATTAAATATACAGACTAATTAGCTAAATTCATTTTTCTGTCTGCAGGTCTGAAATACCACGACAAAATAACAAATACTATTTGAAATAAAGGGCCAAGGATTGCTTTGCCACTATCGCCCATAGCCAAATGAGAAATCAATGCACCCGTCATTGCGAAAAAGAAACCTGCATACGCCCATTCTTTAAGAAGTTTAAACCGTGGAATTAAAATAACTACAACTCCAAGAATTTTCCATACCCCAAGTATTGTCAAAAAATAAACCGGATAACCCAAGCCAGTTACCAAGTCAACCCATTGTTTTGCTCTGAGTACCGAAAAAATTCCGCTTTGCAACATACCAATAGCCAAAAGACTTGTGGCTACCCAATAAATGATTTTATTTCTTTTTGTCATGTTGATTTTATTTTTTGTTGTTAAATAATTCTTGTAATCGAGTGTGAGCATAATTAATACCTTGAACAAATGGCATTTTGAGTTGTTCTGCTCTATGTTCGACTGACTTATAAATGATATGCATAACGAGCTTACTGGTGTGGTCAGAGAGTTTTTCGAATTCTAAAAATTCAAGCTGAACACCAATAGGCATATTCTCCATTTCAAAAGTTCGTGTGATTTTTTGATTTAGAACAAATTCGTGTATGGTTCCATTTGCACGGAAAACCACATTCCCTTCGTGTGATGTTTCAAATTGGTAACTGCCATGTTTTTTACTTTCATGTTTCAGCACTTTCGTTCCCATCCATTGTTCAATGAGTTCGGGTTCTGAATACGCTTTGAAAAGTAATTCCAATGGCAAATCAAACTCCCTTGTAATCACTAATTCCTGTTTGCCATCTTCGGCATTAATTTTTGTTTGTTGTTGCATATTATTCTATTTTTGGGTTTTGTATTTTTTCATTACTGATTCCAATTTGTTGAATCGATTGTCCCACATTTTGCGAAATGGTTCAATAAAGTCGCCTACTTCTTTCATTTTTTTCGGATTTAATTGATAATAAATTTCCCGGCCGTTTTGTTCTTGTTTAAGCAATTCGCACTCGGTGAGTATTTGCAAATGTTTTGAAACTGTCGGCCTGGCTGTGTCAAAGTTTGATGCTATTGCACCTGCTGTCATGGATTGTGATGCTACTAAGAGCATAATAGCCCTTCTTGTTGGATCGGCTATGGCTTGAAATACGTCTCGTCTTAAATTCATTATGTAGTTATTTGACTACAAATATATATGTAGTTATTTAACTACGCAAATATTTTGCAAATATTTTTTTATTTAAGCGGGAAACTTTAAATTTTGTAAGATTACTTATGGAAAGAGAAAAAATAAAATTAGAAAAATGCAGAACCATCTTACAAAAAGATGGATCGGTTTATACCGATGTAGAGGTTTCTCAAATTAGAGATTTCCTTTACAAAATAGCTGAATTAGATTACGAAGTCTATCAAAAAATGAAGCAAAAAAAATCGGAAATTAAAGGTAACAAAAGGTCACTAACAATCAGTTAGTGACCTTTTGTTACCAAAGGAGCCCTTTTGCGCCCAAGTACCCCCTTCCACCCAAATATGAACGAGATCCTTAAAGATACAAGGGATATGGCTCGCATTTGGGACTTCTACGGTCGCTGTTGAAAAAACTGGAATAGAGCCATAAACGATTATTTCTGTATTAAATTCTTCATTAATTAACCTTTTATCATTGCGATAAGTACAAATACTGATATGTGTCAGTGCTTTATCCATTATAAGGGTGTACATTCACCAAACACTTCATATTTAAAGCGATGGCATCAAAAAAAAAGACTGATTCAATCGCACCTCAAAAAACTGAGCAAGATTTTCCGATAGTAGGTATAGGCGCTTCAGCAGGCGGCTTGGATGCTTTCAAACGATTTCTAAAGGCGATTCCTACCGATTCGGGAATGGCTTATGTGTTGGTGCAGCATTTAGATCCTACACACGAAAGCATTCTTCCCGACATACTTTCAAGAATAACCAAAATTCCGGTGCATGAAATTACCGATGATATTCATTTAGCTCCCGATCATATTTATGTAATCCCTGAGAATAAGATATTGACATCAACAGATGGAATACTTAAACTCACTCCGCGAAATAACATAAAAATAAATGGCGCTATTGATGTTTTTTTTACATCACTGGCCGAAGTTCATCAAAATTTGGCAGTAGGCATTGTGCTTTCGGGTACCGGTTCAGATGGTACACAAGGATTAAAAGCAATTAAAGCACATGGAGGAATCACTTTTGCGCAAGACCAAGAATCAGCTAGTTATGACTATATGCCAAAAAATGCCATAGATGCCGATGTTGTGGATTTTATTTTACCCCCTGAAGAAATTCCTGAAAAGTTGTTGCAGATGATGCACACCTATAGCGGATATAAGAATACTGATAAAAATCTGCCGAAAGATGAAGAGGATATTTTCAATCAAATAATTTTAGTGCTTCGTCAAAGTAGCGGTGTTGATTTTACTTATTACAAACAAACAACGGTACGCAGACGCATAGCCCGAAGAATGGTTATTAGCGGGAAAGTAAAACTGGGAGCCTATTTAAAATTTTTGGAGAAAAACACACAGGAACAGGATGCACTTTTTAATGATATGCTAATTCCCGTTACTTCTTTTTTTCGTGACCCTAAAATTTTTCAAACCGTTACTCAAAATGTTTTCCCCTCAATACTTAAAAACAAACCAACTGCCGACCCAATCCGGATATGGGTTGCAGGCTGTTCAACCGGAGAAGAAGTTTATTCATTGACCATTTCACTACATCAGTTTTTAGAAAAAATATCGGGGAGACAAATTCAAATATTCGCTTCCGATATTTCTGAGTCGGCTATTGCTAAAGCAAGAATAGGGGAATACCGTAGCGGAGATATAAAAAATATTCCGGACTCCATACTAAAAAATTATTTTACAAAAAATGGCGGAAGTTATCAGGTAAACAAACAAATACGTGATATGTGCGTGTTTGCGATTCACGATTTTTTAAAGGATCCTCCTTTTGCAAAAATGGATTTGATAAGTTGCCGTAATGTGTTAATCTACCTGGATACCTTTTTGCAGAAAAGAGCATTGAGTACTTTTCATTATGCATTAAAAGAAAACGGATTTCTTTTATTGGGAAAATCAGAAACCACCGGTCCTGCAGCAGAACTATTTTCCACATTCGCAAAAGATGATAAAATATATGCACGCAAGTTGGTGCCTAACAACTTTATGCATTACAATACTGATCGTAAAGAAATAACACTAACCGAAAAAGTTAAAAAAACGGTTAAGCCTGAAGTATTGCAAAACGATTTTCGTAAAACAGCTGAAGCACTTCTCCTTTCAAAATATACTCCTGCAAGTGTAATTGTAAATGATCAGATGGACGTAGTGCATATTAACGGAAACATTACCCCATTTCTGGAAGCACCGCAAGGTAAACCTACCTTTAACCTATTGAAAATGGCGCGAGAAGGATTGGCTTTCGAATTACGAAATACATTGCACAAAGCAAAAACTACAAATACTTCCGCTGTTAAAGAAGGCATCTTGGTTAAATGTGATGGAAAGATTATGCAAATAACAGTTGAGATTCTTCCCCTCACCAATAATGTTGAACCTCACTTTCTGATTCTTTTTCACAAAACCGCATTTGCTGAGAAAAAAATTACTGGCAAAGGAAAAGCTTCTTCAGAAAAAATAATAAACGACGAAGCTCATCAGCGAATTGCGCAATTAGAAAAAGAAATTACACTTACGCGCGAGGATATGCGTGCTATAACTGAAGATCAGGAAGCTGCAAACGAAGAGTTGCAAAGTGCGAATGAAGAATTGCTCAGTAGCAGCGAAGAATTGCAAAGTTTAAATGAAGAATTAGAAACATCGAAAGAAGAACTGCAATCGACCAACGAAGAGCTGGTCATCATCAATCAAGAGATGCTCGATAAGCAGGAGCAAATTAATTCAACACGACAATATGCAGAGGCTATTATTGCCACGGTTCGGGAGCCATTGGTGGTACTGGATAGAAATCTTCGCATAAAAAGTATCAACTCTTCCTTCTCCAAAAAATTCAATATCACCGAGGAAGAAATAGAAGGGCAACTGTTTTATGAAATACAAGATCACCTGTTTGATAATGCACAGTTACGATCTTTATTAGAAAAAATTCTCCCAAAGAAAACAGAGATAAATGATTACGAGATCCTCATCAATCTTCCTGACTGTAGAGAATGTACAATGTTATTAAATGCTCGCCACGTTATCAATGAAAAAAGTAAAGAGCAATTGATTCTGCTCGCCGTTGAGGATATAACAGAGCAGACAGAAGCTCGAAAAATTATTGAAAAAAGTAAAAATCGTTCAGAAAAGGAGCGCAAGATGCTGCACGATTTCTTTACACAAGCGCCAGCCATGCTTGCCATTCTCAAAGGGCCTGAACATGTATATGAATTTGCCAACCCTACTTTCATGGAGTTTATTGGCAACCATAACCTTATAGGTAAAACCGCGCTTGAAGCACTTCCCGAAATAGCGGGGCAGGGCTTTATTGAACTGCTTGATAATGTTTATAACACGGGCGAAACATTTACTACAAAAGAAAAGCCCGTAATGTTGGATAAGGGCAATGGCAATCAACAAAAGTTTTATGCCAATTTAACTTATCAGGCATTTGCTAATGACAAAGATAAAATAGAAGGTATTTTACTTTTTGCTTATGATGTTACGGAACAGGTAAATGCCCGCAAACAAGTTGAAGCAAGCGAACAGCGTTTCAGCAATATCCTGTCGCAATCGCTTATGGCAATCGCTATTTTTAAAGGACCTGAAATGATAGTTGAATTTGCCAATGAGCAAATGCTAAATCGACTTGGAAAAGGAAATGCTGTACTTAACAAACCGCTGCTGGAAGGAGTACCCGAATTAAAAGATCAGGTATTTCCGAAATTGCTTGCTGATGTGTACACTACAGGAGTGGCTTTTGAAGGATACGAAACCAAAGCCATTCTTATGCGCAACGGAATACCCGTAGATGCTTATTTCAATTTTGTATATCAGCCTTACAGGGATATAGATGGTGCAATTACAGGCATTACCGTGCTCACAAACGAAGTAACCGAACAGGTACTTGCAAAAAAACAAGTTGAAGAAAGTGCAACAAAATTCCAAACGCTTTCCGAAAACATCCCCCACATGATCTGGACTGCCGGACCCGATGGAAAGAAAAATTTCTTCAACAAATTTTTTCTCGATTATACCGGAAAAACTTTTGAAGAACTGACAGGCGATGGTTTCCTCAAAATTATATTTCCTGGCGACCTTGAAGAAGATTTAAAGTTATGGCAGCATTCCCTTAAAACAGGCGAAGATTTTAAAATGGAAAAACGCTTTCGTCAGCATGATGGAACTTACCGTTGGCATATGAGTCATGGTATTGCACAAAAAGACGACCAGGGAAATGTTATAGGCTGGATAGGAAGCAACACTGATATTGACGACCATAAAAGTTATTCCAATGAGTTAATGGAGGCAAAGATCTTTGCCGAAATGGCAACAGTAATTGCAGAAGATGAACAGGCCAAAGCTGAAATAGCAATGCAATCGAAGCAGCAATTTTTATCGAACATGAGTCATGAAATTCGCACCCCTATGAATGCGATTATTGGTTTTACTAAAGTGATATTAAAAACAGAAATATCTGTAAAACAAAAAGAATATTTAGAAGCCATTAAAACAAGCGGTGATGCATTGATTATTCTTATCAATGATATTCTTGACCTAGCCAAAGTGGATGCAGGTAAAATGACATTTGTGCAAACACCTTTCAAAATGGCGACATCCATATCCGCCATGTTGCATTTGTTTGAAACAAAAATTCAGGAAAAGAATTTAGAATTAGTGAAAGAATACGATACCCGTATTCCTGAAGTATTGCTTGGCGATTCTGTTCGCCTTCATCAAATCATTTTAAACCTAGTGAGTAACGCTGTTAAATTTACTTCAAAGGGGAAAATTACGGTGGATGTTCGCATGCTGAAAGAAGATGCAAAAAAAGTAACGATTCAATTTAAAGTGCAAGATTCAGGAATTGGGATCGAAGAAAATAAAATAGCAAGCATTTTTGAAAAGTTTCAGCAAGCCACCAGCGAAACTTCTAGCTTATATGGCGGAACAGGCTTAGGGCTTGCTATTGTTAAGCAATTGGTGGAAGCACAAGGCGGAACCATTTCTCTGAAAAGCAAGAAGGGCGAAGGAGCTACTTTTAGTTTCACCTTAGATTTTCTGAAAACACAAGATAAAGCACACATTGAACTTGGAGCCATACAGCTGGATCCGGGAATTAAAAATATTAATGTGTTGGTGGTAGAAGATATTCCCCTCAATCAATTGCTGATGAGAACATTGTTAGATGATTTTGGATTTAAAAGTGATTTTGCTGCCAATGGAAAAATTGCAATTCAAAAATTGCACAATAAACTTTACGATATTGTTTTGATGGATTTGCAGATGCCAGAAATGAATGGGTTTGAAGCCACACAGTACATTCGTAAAACAATGAATTCTAAAATTCCAATCATCGCTTTAACAGCTGATGTAACAACCATGGATTTAGAAAAATGTAAAACGGTAGGCATGAATGATTATTTATCTAAGCCTGTTGATGAACGATTATTATACAGTAAAATAGTGAAGCTCGTAAACAAACCCTTAAAGGAAAAAGAGATCGAGCATAAGGACACAGAAGAAAATAATAATAAAAAGTTCAAATATATTAATCTGGATAGGCTACATAACCTCACCAAATCGAAACCGAAGTTGATTTTGGAAATGATTTCTGCTTATTTGGAACAAACGTCAGGGTTAATTAAGGCAATGAAAGAAAGTCTGCAACATGAAGACTGGGAAGAATTGCAGGCAGCAGCCCATAAAATGATTTCTTCATTTTCCATTGTAGGCATTGATGTAAAATATGAAGACATGTCGAAAAAAATTCAGGAATATGCAAGTTCAGAAAAACACTTGGACGAACTACCTGCCTTAGTTTTACAACTTGAAACTGTTTGTATGCATGCATGTAAAGAGTTAGAAGAGGAGTTTAATGCAATTAAAAACGAGCAAAATATACCTCAGGGCTAAGTTTAATCTTATCAATAAAATGTAATAATTTTATTCAATGGCTTTTCAGACTCGAACTTATAACTCCTTGAAAATAAACGCTTTTTGCATTTCGAAACTACTTTATCGAACCAAAAACCCCTGATAAATAAGGTTTTATCAGGGGTTTTCCGGTTAAGTACCCCCTTCCGGACCAAATATGAACGAGATCCTTGAAGATACTAGGGATATGGCTCGGATTTGGGAACTGTATGGTTATCTCTTGAAGGAGGCTTAAATTTATTTCTTTATAAAAATACACAAACAAATTTTGGCCTAATCAATGTCTATCACTTAATTCCTGTTTAAAAAAAAAGAAATAAAAAACTGGGATAGATGAATTAATTGAAAACAATTTGCAACAATATCCATGGTATAAATCGTACCTTTGAGTGCTAGCAAAAATGTATTTGCGGCATTAAAACGAATTTTATGAAATCAATTAAAAAAATAGGGTTATTTGTTGCAATATGTTCACTTATTTCAACAACCAAATGTATTGCACAAACAGCAAGTGATTCGGCCAAAGCTAAGATAGAGGACGCAAAAAAAATTGAGCAAAGAAACAAGGAAATTGAAAAGGCTGAAAAAAAAATTGACAATAAGAATGAAGAAGTAAAGAAAGCTCAGAAAAAAGCAGATGATACAGCAGAAAAACAAAGAAAAGCCCAAAGTAAAACGGATGATAAAACGGATGAGTTAAGGAAATCACAAAATAAAACTGACGATAAGGCTGAAGATTCCAGAAAAGCTAATGAAAAAGTTCAGGAAAAAGAAAGCGAAAAGAAAAAAGCTGAAAAAAAATTAGAAAATAAGAAAGAAGACATAAAAAAAGAGGACGCAAAAGACGCTGCTAAAAAACAGGATGATTTAGATAAAAAGAAAAAAGAAGAAGAAATTGCGAAACCGAAATAAATTGGTTCAGCTTCCAAACTCGAACTTATAACTACTTGAAAATAAACTGTTTTGTATTTCGGAGCTGCTTTATCGAACCAAAAACCCCTGATAAATAAGGTTTTATCAGGGGTTTTCCGGTTAAGTACCCACCTTCCAGACCAAATATGAACGGCTCCATGAAGATACAAGGGGACTTGCTGGGATTTTGGACTTGTACGGTCATCTCCTAAAAGAAGCCATCTAAGTGATTTCTGAGTTAAATTAGCCTACTTAACAGCTTAGATATAATCGAAATAAAAAATCATGTCATTTTTACAACACATTCTGCAAAAATTTCACTTTCGAATTTATTTATACTACTTCTTGCTTGTCAGTTTGTCACTTTTTTTCGCTTGGTATTTATTTTGAATATACCAAAATAAAATAAAATAATATTAACCATTAAAAAAAAGGAGGACACCATGTCACTAATTAAATGGGCTACACCCTCAAATGGGTTAGCAAAAAGGCAAAACCAGCTGATGCCTTCAATGGAGAATTTATTAAGTAATTTCTTCAACGATGATTCAATGTTGAGGGACTATGCAGGTTATGTTCCCTCAGTAAACATCACAGAGAACGAAAAGACGTATAACATTGAAGTTTCGGCTCCGGGATTTGAGAAAAAAGATTTCAATGTTCGAATTGAAGATGGAATACTTACCGTCTCTGCTGAACACAAAACTGAAAAGAATGAAGAAACTAAAAACTTCGTTCGAAAAGAGTTCAATTACGGCTCTTTCTCACGTAGCTTCAATCTTGTTGATCTGATAGACGAAGAAAAGATTGATGCAAAATATGAGAATGGAATTCTGAAGCTAGAACTTCCGAAAAACGAGAAGGCAAAGTCTCAGAATGTAAGGGGAATTAAAATTTCCTAAACCCGGTAAAATTGGTCGTTTCAAAAGCCCGCTGTTATTCGGGCTTTTGCATCGGCTATAAAATAGAATCCAAAAATTTTAAAATAAATAAATTTAAAAACCAAAGAAAGAAAAATAGTATCACTCCAATTATTTGACTTTGTTTAACTCACAAAACTTAGAAAAAATGAAACGAGCGGTTTTATTAATATCAGCAATATGCTTTACGGAAATTACCTCCGCAGAAGTTGCCACGACAGAGTATTTCAAAATCCATACCCCCGATGCTCTATATGTCAATACTCTTTATATCTCAGATATTACTTTATTAAGGAGCGTCAACCAAGGGACAAATAACTTTTTTATCAAGCAAGATAACCCGATAAAAAAGAAAAAATCAGACTTACCAAGCATCGCTACAAATAATGTAGCCATACTTTCCGAAAAAAATTTCTCCCAAAAAAGAATGAGAAAAAAACGCCCTTTCACAAATACAAAAAGAGAGGGGAATAATATATATCATCCTGTCCATTTACACACTCAATTTGCTCTATCTAGGCCTCCACCTTCAAGGGTATTAAGTTAAGTTTATTCAAACAAACAATTGAGTATTTAATCTTTAAAATCAGGAACCATGAAAGCAAAAACATTAATATTTCTGTTGTTGCCATTCCTGAGTTTTTCAGGATGTCAAGGGCAAACAAAAAAGAACGAATCTTTATCAAACAGTACAACTAAGAATGAACTGGTCGATTTGAATACATTAAATAAACCAAAGGTAAAAGTAAAAGTAAACAAACAACTTGACGAGAAAGGAAAGATTGTTCAATACGATTCAACGTACTCTTATTTCTATTCTTCTCCAAAAGGAAAACCCATGCAGTCGAGTAATGATAGTGTGTTCAAAAATTTTAGGTCTTATTTCCATAAAAACTACCCTGATTTTTTGAACCAACATTATGATAACATTTTTTATAACGACTCTCTTTTCAAATATGATTTTTTTAACGATGATTATTTTACCTGGAGTTTCCTCAAAAATTACTCTGGGAATAAATCTAATTGAAAATGGTCTATGTTTCCCTGTTTCCCCTTAAAACTATCTATCCCGACTCGTGTTTTTTTCAACAGTTCATAAATTCCATCAGCCATTGCGTAATTAT
>JBBSPS010000001.1:0-79766 GCA_038258655.1 Bacteroidia bacterium | reverse complement strand
GTAGCACTCAACTTACTCAAAGCCGAAACAACTTTGAAAGTGGGTATTGCTGCCAAAAGAAAGGCTGCTGGTTGGAATAATGAGTATTTAGAAACTGTACTAAAATTATAATGCAATTGCCTTGTGCTTCGGAGATAGTTGTGGTTATATTTTTTTATAAATTCCATATATTTAAGGGAAGTTAAGCTATTATTAATTCAAATATAGGATAACAAAAACTCATTTAAAAGTCAAAATGAGTAAGTGGTCGATTATTATGAGTAAGTGGTATCCTTTAGGCTTTAAATGGTAACAATGACCATTTTCTTCAATTAAAATTTCCAAAGAAACAGTTAAATCCACTACTCATCAATATTATTAAATATATAGGGTTCAAATTTAACCCCTTTAGCTTTAGACGCTAAATACAAGTCAACGACTTTATTTTTAGTGGCCAAAATGTAATTCAGATGATTTATCAGGCTCTTATCTTTTTGCTTGTTTAATAATTGAGTAACCCATGAATTTAAAATTGAGGGTAAAAATTGTTTGTATTTTTCGTCTGTTGAATTAATATTGCAAAGGTCAATTGTCTCAAAAGCTTTATCAAATTTACCCTCATTATAATAAACAGCGCTTAAGTTCAATCGCGCCTCATCAAATTTGGGAGAAATAAATAGCGCTTTTAAATAAAATTTTTCCGCTTTATCATGTTCATTCAAACTCTCATAACAACTAGCTAAATTATTTAACACATGAATATTAAAAGGGGCAATCAAATATGCTTGTTCAAAATGCTTTTGGGCTGCAATACTATTTCCTTCAGAAAAAAAAGCAACACCTTTGTACCAATCAATAGGAATAGACATAGGATCGATAGAATAACAACTATTTGTTGCCTTATTAGCTTCGTTAATTAATTGGTTCCAATTACCTGCATTCTTATAAAAATACATTTTTTGAGAGTGAAATTCGCCCGAACATCTCTTGCTACTTACAGAAAAAGAAAAACATACGGGGATAAATAGCAAAATCACCATTATCGAAAATTTTAACGCTGTATTTCTAGGCGCTTTTATAGCATAAAAATTATTGTAGTAATGAGCTTACAATTGAAAATAGCACAAATAATAAAATTTGATGCTCCACTCGTTCAAAAGGGAAATCAAAAAACGCAATTATAGTATAACCAATACATGTTGCTAATAAAATAAGATACAACCAGCTTAGTTCCTGATCTTTATACTTTTTAAATAATTGTATTAGCTGATAAACAACAGTAATAAAAATTGAAAGGTAAATTAATAATCCAACAAAACCCATTTCACAAAACACCCATAAAAAATCATTGTGAGGACGCTGAAATGTTGTTAATCCCGTTTTTACTTCCTCCATTTGAAATTTATCTAATCCATATTTTGGAAAATTTATCTGCCAATTGCCTGCACCAACTCCTAATAAAAATTTTTCCTTTATCATACTCTCTGAATTTTCCCATAGAGCAAGCCTCTCAAAGCCACTATTTTGATCGAAAATACGAGAAAATTTATCCTTTTTAAGAATTGTAATTACCCCTGCAAGAAGAAGTAATGTAAAAGTTAATATGGATATTACTCTTATAAGTCGTTTATCAATAATTCTTTTTTGATATTTAACGACTCCTACTAGAAAAATAAAAAAGAAAGCGAAAAGTGCAAGAATTACTGCCTTTGTTTGTAATAACCAAACCAATGCTAAAATTAAAAAAGCAAATAAAACAAGAAAAAGCTTGTTCCCTTTCTTTAAAACAATCAAATACAATAAAAACGGAAAGGTTAAAAACAATATAGAAGCTAATAAATTTTTATGCCCGAATGTTGCATTTAATTGAAGCATATTATCAAATAAATCGGCGTTAGAAATTGATAGTTTAATGAACTGCGCTACTGAAATTAAAACACTTGCAATACTAAATATGATTACAGCATTTATCAATTGTATAACCCTTAATTTTTTCTGAATTAATAAATAAGTAGTAACGATAAAAAAAACAAATTCCATTGACACTTTCGATAAAATGTAAATACTTTCTGAAAGCACAATAGATTTAAAAAATGAAATTGTAATATTGAAAAGAAAAAGAAAAAAAAGCAGAAATACTGGTAATTTTAAAAAGGAAAAATCAACAGTTAGTTTTTTAAAATAAATTTGATAACAAATAACACAACTAATTATAAAAATAAAAATGCTGAGAAACAATTGTCGAGGAAGAAGGACCGGATCAACCAATTTATCAGAATAAATAAATGGCAACAAAAGAAAAAAACAGAAATAAATTATTTCAAATATATTAGGGACTTTCTCTTTATTAACTTTTGATGCCATGATCGCTTTTAAAGGTAATATGCAAATAAATTGATAAAATGAATACAAACTTCTTATTTTTTAATAGGTAAGATATTAAGAGAAGCGAGCTAGAAAAAGATAGGCATTGTTCAAAAACATGTTCTTTGAAAGCATATAAACCAATCGATATAAATTCTAATTTATAAAAATTATTTTTTATCAGGCAACCTTACACTCATTTACTTGTTATAAGTATAACTACTGTTATTTAACAAAGACAATATAAAAATCAAATAATAGAATTTTTAACCTAAAACCATTGAGCCATGAAAAAATTCACTGTTCTTTTCCTACAACTTTTATTACCACTTTTTGTTTTATCACAAAATTTGGTATCTGTGAGCCCTGCTAGTGCAAATAGTGGCCAATCATTAAATGTTACTATTACTGGTGTAGGTACTCATTTTAAACAGGGGAGTTCAACTGTTGTTGGGTTTGATGGAATTGCAATTAATGTAATTTCAAATACTGTTCTGAATGATACATCTATTACTGCTAACATTACTATACCTGTTAATGCATATACAGGAAATTACAATGTTTACATAAAAGATTCAGTAGATGGAAAAAAATATTTATACAATACATTTCACATAAACGGTACTACTGCTCCTTCATTAGTTTCAATTAGCCCGTCACATGCAATACAGGGGCAAACGTTAAATGTTACAATTACAGGTGTTAGTACCCATTTTAGTCAAGGCAGCCCTACTGCTATTGTTTCTTTTGGTTTAGGTTCTATCTCAATCAATTCAAAAACTATTTTAAATGATACTTCTATTTCAGCCAATATCACTATTCCTTCAAACGGGTCTTCAGGAAGTTATGATGTATATATAAATAGTTCAAAAGATGGTTATTTACAACTTACCAATGGTTTTATGGTAGATACCATCCCTCACCGTGCTTTAGTTTCTATTACGCCGAATAGTGCAGTAAATGGGCAAACGTTGGATGTTATTATTACAGGTACTAGAGTTCGATTTTCTCAAAATACAATTGTCGGTTTAACTGGAATATCTACTATTGAAAATTCAAAAACCATTATTAACGATACTTCCATTATGGTTAATATTACTATTCCTGCAAATACCTTTACCGGAGATTATGCAGTTTATTCAATAGATTCAATTAACGGTAACCTTAATTTACCTTATAGCTTTCATATTGATGGTTTAAAACATCCATATCTAGATACAATAACTCCCTCCACTGTAAACGCTGGACAAGCATTGAATGCTCTTGTAATAGGAAAATACACTCATTTTTTACAAGGAAAAACTCTTGTAGGTTTTGGAACGAATAAAATAATTATAAATTCTCAGACTATTTTAAACGATACTGCTATTAGGGTTAATATTACAGTGCCTGCAAATATGTATACTGGCGATTACTCAGTTAATACAAATGATTCAATAGCAGGTCAACTGGATTTATTTAATAGCTTTCACGTGAATGGTATAACACCTCCTTCATTAGTTTCAGTTACTCCAAATAAAGCATCAGCTGGTCAAACATTAGATGTTACAGTTACAGGCTCTCATACACATTTTAGTCAAGGCAGCACTAGTTTTAGTATTGCTGGATTATCAGTTTCTGTAAATTCAATAACGGTTTTAAGTGATTCTACTTTAAAGGTAAATATTACTATTCCATATAACGTTTATAACGGCGGTTATGGTATATATACTAGCGATTCAATAGATGGGTATATTTCTTTGCCGTATTTGTTTTTTATTGATAGTTTGGGAACCTCTCCTTCTTCTTTGATTTCGATAAGCCCTGCAATTGCAAGTAATGGTCAAACTCTGAATGTTACTATAACTGGAACAAAAACTCATTTTACTCAAGCAAGTTCTACTACTTTTTTAGGATTTAGCGGAAAAAATAATATTACGATTAACTCGACGAATATAATGAATGACTCAATTCTTAAAGCTAATATTACTATACCTGCTAATGCCTTTACGGGAGATTATACTTTTTATATAAATAATCCGATTGACGGACATCTCGAGTTAGTTAACAGCTTTCATGTGAATGGTTTAAAACCACCTTTATTAGTTTCAATTAGCCCGAATAAAGCATCAGCTGGTCAAACATTAAATGTTACAATTACAGGTTCTAACACCCATTTTAGTCAAGGAAGTTCTACTCCTAGTGTAAGTTTTGAAGGAGGAATTAGCGTTAATTCCCAAAGTATTTTAAACGACTCTTCTATTTCAGCTAATATTTCTATTCCATATAACATTTATCCAAGAGGTTATTCCATCTCTGTTTTTGATTCAGTCGATGGCAATATGTCTTTATTAAATTCTTTTTATATAGATAGTGCTGGATATAATAGCTGTTATTCTCATTTTACTACAAATTACGATTCCATAAATAATAAATTTACATTGGTAATTGATTCGATTACGTCAGCAAAAGCAATTAGTTTTAATTGGGATTTTGGTGATGGAAACTCATCCACAAATGAAACTCCTGTACATACATTTTTGGCTGATGCAATTTACAATGTATGTTTAAAAATAGTAACAGCAACTGGTGATAGCTGTTCCTATTGCCATCCTATTGGAAAAGATTCTTTGGGTAATGTTTACAGACAATCTGGTTTTTCGATGAGTGTTGTTCGTTACAATGGAATTACTACTGGTATTTCGGAAAACACTTCTTTTACGTCAATTGATGTTTATCCTAATCCTGCTAACAGTTTTGTAACCATCGTTACAAACCAAAAAATAACGGATGAAAAACCAATTATATCATTGTATAATATGAAGGGAGAATTAATTTTGCAGCAAAATTTAGTACAAAATAAAACGGAGCTTGATATAAATGGATTTGCAAATGGAATTTATTTAGTACATGTAACATGTAATGGTAAGTCGGACGTGATAAAATTTATAAAACAATAATGTATTTTTACTGATGCTCTATTGAAAACAATTTGATTCAAATCGTTTTCAATAGAGCAAGGTAAAAGACCTACTTCTTAAAATCCATCGGTATAGTTAAGTGGGCGGACAATAATCAGGCATACAAACATTTTATCAAAAAATACAAGGACATGAAAAAATTAATAGCCATCTTGACATTTATTTTCCTCTTTCAAATCTCAAACGGACAAGACACCATTAGACATCTTGAATTTGGTTCGACACTTGTAACTGTTAATTCACTTAACAGCGACTATTACTTTGGCCCTGATAGATCCTCGATTGAATTTATTAATGGTTTGTTTTTTCGTTATACAAAAAAAAGACTTGGGCTCCGGATTCATGCAAGTTATACTGAAAACTCAACTTCATATAAGACGCCAATTGTTTTGTATGACGGCTCAATCGGGGATATCAATAACAAGGATACCAAAATTGGAGTTGGCGGACAATTTTCAATTTTAAAACGCAAAGATTGGTTTTATACTTTCCTTGACCTTTCTTACCGAAATATGTGTTCTACTGGACATTATTATTATGGCGGAAATACAGTCTCAAGTGAGAAATTTTCAAGGACTTCAAATGGCTTTGACTATTTCTTAGGGTTAGGTTTTAAAATAAAAACTATTAAGTACGTTTACTTATCTCCGGAACTCGGCTATTATGGCTCAATCAATTTCGTTAATCAAACGACAACTCCTTTATATGGGGGACAAAGTTCGAAGTTTAGTTATTCCGAAACAATTATTAGCCCAGTAGTAATTAAATTACACTTAACCGTTAAATTTTAGTTTATACACAGCGCTTAAACATTGCGTAAACTGTGTGCGCCCACCATACCTATAACAGCAACTCCTAATTGGCGCGGACGAGGGAATAAAAAGTTTAGTGTTTTTATAAAACCATTTGTGGTTATAGACAGTTGAGCGTTCCAAATGCCAACTACTTGTAGGCGCTAACCGGTATCAATAATTTAAAACTAATATTTCTTCCCATATTATAAATTCCACTTCTGCCGCTTTCATTGTTAGAATAATCTTCGAAATATTTTAACCTGCTCAAATGTGCCTGATAAGCCACATCTGTAATATTATTTCCTAAAATATTTATACTGAATAAAATTTTACCGGATTTATTAGTTACATCAGCGCCAATACCAACATTAAATAAAGTATAGCTTGGAGTTTTTGTTTCCGTATTAAAAGCTAAGTAAGCTCTATCTTGTTCTGCATAATATTCCATTTCCACTTTTGCGAACAAAGAAGAAAAATATGTGAATTTTTTCTTTATGTCTGCACGCACTTCGGAATGTGTATGCATTGGCGGAATAAATGGCAAATATTTAGAGCTGTCTGAAATCGTTATTCCTTTTACACCTTTATTGTAAGCGTACAATATTGAAATTGAGTTTTCAAAATGCAGCCAATCTAAAGGATGAGGATGAATGTCGATACTTACTTCGCCGCCATATAGTTGTGCTGTTGCTGCCTGAAATTGAAAAAATTGATTTCCCTGAGTATCAACAGAATCTCCTCCGGAATGATTCAGTATTTTTTCATTAAAGATATAATTTGAAATAGTATTATTAAAAATTTCTATGTCGCAGGTAATATGTTTAGAGGCAAAAAATAATCCGATATCTTCCTGTAAACTTAATTCGGGTTTGAAATTCGGATTCCCTATTTGATAAATATTAGTTCCCGGATGAACACCATTTGCGGATATCTCAGAAATATTGGGCGCTCTGAATCCACGTGCAATATTTGCTTTCAGGAAAAAATTATCGGACAATGTATATGTTGCTCCAATACTTCCGGATACTCCTGAAAAAGTATGTTTGTAATCGGAGAAAACTTTTGTAGCACCAATAGTATCCGGAACAGTTGTTTGCAGATCAAAACCAGTTTGCGGATTTACTTTGGTATACATTCCGTTATTTTTAAAAGCACGATTATCATATCGTACGCCTGCACTTACATCCAGTTTACTGAATGATTTTTTTACAAATGCAAAAGGTCCGATATCGAATAAAGTATAATCAGGAATAATAAATTCCGTTCCTTTATTAGCATTGGCTTGATACATACCATTTATACCTATTGTTCCTTCCCATCCGTTTTTTTCGGGTAAATGATATTTTACATCATAGGTGTATGATTGTAAAACAAGGTATAAGCCAGCGATATCAGCATTTTTGGGGTGACTGAATTCTCTGCGTATATTTTCCTGGTATCCTAAATTTAAACCTAAATTGCCATTGCCAATAATAAAATTACTTTGAGAAATTATTTTATAATGCTGAACATGTTGATGTATTACCGGAATTTTATAAGAGTTTAATTCTGCGTTCGATACAATGGGTCTAGTTGTATCCGCTTCTGTAATTTGTTTTGTAAATTTTCGTGTAACAGAGTCACGACTGCCATCGGGTATACTTTGCAGATCATCAAAAAGAGAAAACTTAAGATGTGAATATCCCCATTGTTTATTTAATCCGAGGTAAGCATTTACATCTCTTTCTTTAAAAGATGTTCCATATACACGCCCGTCAATTTTATTTTGATAATTGCTAGCTTCTTTGTCCGATGCTCTTCCGCCCCAAATAAATCCGTTGCTGTTGCCATTTAGTGCTAGTGACGAACCAATCAATCCATTATTGGTTTGGTAATTCGATAAAATATTTCCTTTGATCACACCATTAGGCACGGGTGATGCAGGTATCAAATTTACAACACCGGCTAATGCATCTGATCCATATATTAGGCTGGCAGGGCCTTTCACAACTTCTATCCGATCAACAGAATATTCATCCACTTCTATTCCATGTTCATCTCCCCATTGTTGCCCTTCTTGTCGTACACCATCATACAATGTAAGAATGCGATTGTATCCAAGGCCTCGAATAAATGGTTTGGAAACATTTGGTCCGGTTGTAACTGTATTCACGCCTGGTAATTTCGCGATCGCATCAATTACATTTGTGCTTATGTTTTGATCAATGTGCTTTCTATCAATTGCTACAATTGGAATTGGACTTTTTCTTATTTCAGTGGCTTTCGATGTTCCGGTAACAACTACTTCATTAATTTCTCTTACAGATACTTCTAAAGCGAAATCTTTTGTTGTTGTCACTGACAGATCAATTGTTTCAATAATTGTTTTGTATCCTACAAAACTAATTTGCAAAAGCACTTTTTTTTGCGGAAGGTTTTCAATTTTATAAGTTCCATCCACCTTTGTAACAGCACCTGTTTTTAGATCGGGGATATAGAGCGTTACTCCCGGAAGCGGTTCTCCAGTTTGTTTATCTGTGATTTTCCCTGAAAGGGAAGTTTTTGTATTTATAGCGATCAGATTATTTGTAATTAAAAAAATAATTACAAATAATGAAGAAATAAAATTTTTCATCGGTTAATTTTTATTGTTTAAATTTTAAATAAGATTTAAAAGCGCACTAAAATAAGTCACGCACTTCTCCTTTCGAGAGGAATTAAGGATGAGGTTTAAACAACAGGAGGAGCCCTGGCTGGAATATGTTGAAATGCATTAAGTGTAAATACACTTTCAATAAAAGGATGAAATAAAAATTGTTGAGTGAAAACTATAAATTGATGATCAGTTTTGGTAGGATAAGTTGAATCAGTAATTGTAAAATCACAAAGCGAACAGGTATGTTCTAATTCATGAAAGTGTTTGTCGGAAGCGGTGCAATGTAAATCAGATTGATGTTTAAACGCATGAGCATCTTTCTCCACCATAGGAAAAAGGAAAAGAAAAAGAAGAAAAAGAGAAAAATATTTTTTTATGTACTGATGCATTTACTCGCAAATTTAGTGAATAATTTATTGTAATGTATTTTTTTGTAATAACTGATATTTAATATACCTTCACTTGCTTTGACAAAATAAGATGAAAAGGTATTTATTATTTGGTCTGTTTATAGCATTCTATTCTCATTCGCATAGCACCAATTTATATTACAACGGTAGTATAAGAGGTATTGTAATTGATTCATTAAATGTGCCGGTGCCTGGAATTATTATTTCTCTTGAAAATACTCCTTATAAAACACTTACCGATGTCAATGGGAATTTTTCTTTATTCAATGTTCCCTTGGGTAATTATAAATTAACGATTACTGCTTTGGGCTTCGAAAAAAAAGTAATAGATATTACCCTTGATGTTGAGCAGCAATTGGATCTGAAATTTATTACTCTCAAAACAGCTGTGGCTAACTTAGGCGAAATAACTATTACCGAAGAAATGAACGGTGAAGCTAAAGCCATTAATTTAACCAAAACTTCTTCTCGGTTAGTAACAATTACTTCTTCTGAAGAAATAGCTAAGCTCCCAAATAAAAATGCCGCCGATGTTGTTTCGCATAATCCGGGAGTTGCCGTTCAGAGAAATAAAGGTGAAAACAGTATTGTATCAATAAGAGGGACTCCCAGTGATTGGTCGGCCGTGTTGGTAAATGGCGACAGGCTACCTGTTGCATGCGAAGAAAATACAACACGTTCATTTGAATTTGAAGCTTTTCCCGCCTCATTAATTGATCATGTGGTTGAATCCAGGACAGTCACACCCGACATGGAATCAGATAATATAGGAGGCAGTATTAATTTTTTTACGAAAGATCCTGATTATAAAAAATCAATAGGCCTGGATGTTGCAGGTGGAATGAGTGCTTTAGCCAATAAACCAACGGCTAGTATAAATGCGTTTTTAGGAAATGTATCAAAAAATAAAAAATTCAGTTTTATAATTAACGTTTCCGGCTATAGCCGTTATTATGCAACAGATGCACAAAAAGTAGTATATGGTAGCAATTTCAATCATGGAATCAATCGTCTGGAGCTAAGAAGATATGATGGTTATAGAAGTACCCTCGGGGGTAATACCGCTATGGAATATAAATTCAATTCCAGTTTTAAAATGGGAACCCATTTTTTTGCAGGCTTGATGAGGGATGATAAACAAATGAAAAAACAAAGCTTCGATTGGTTTGATGATTCAGGGCAAAGAGTCAGGTTACAAAATGCGTATGGCGAATTGTTGAGGGAAATTATTGGCGGAGATGTGTATGCAGAATATAAACCTACGCAAAGAATAAATTTAACAGTACGGGCAGCTTCTTACGACAATCGGTTTAGCTATGGCCCTTTCCCCATTAAAAATAAAAGTGATAAGAGAAACGGATTTTACGTAATGGAATTTATGAGCCCTACTATTAATTATACTGATCGCTCCAGAACGGATGGAAAAGGAAATGCAATAGATCCTAATTCCGCAAATTATGTATTGTTGAAACTGATGGGGAATGATGAACCTTATGGAAACGGAGATAATCCAAAGAACCTGCAACCTCATTACTCTAACACTTTACAGGCAAATGATTTTCAGTATACTCAATCTTATACCGAAGGAAATAATACGCATGAAAGTGATCCAATTGTTGGGCAACTGGATCTTAACTATAAGATCAGTAACCTTCTTTCACTACAGGTAGGCGGCAAATACCGTGATAAGAAAGGGTATCGTCACATCACAAAACACGATTGGTTTCAGAATTATGCTGGCGGTTCTTCCGCTCCCATACTTTTAACTGAGTTTGAAACACAAAATTTTTCAAGCAGCGGAACTTTTTTAAAAGAGCAGGGCGGAAATTATGAATCCTTATTATTGCCTTTCTTAACAATGGGTGCCGTGAATGGTTTTGTTAAGGATTACAATTATAAGCTAAGAGAAGTGTATATGAATGAATTGAATTCCGAATACAGATTTTGGGTGGGTTCCAATTATGAGTATCATGAACAGCAGACAGCAGGGTATGCACAATTAGATTATACTACTGACAAATTAAATCTCCTTGGAGGATTTCGGATTGAACATACCAAACTATTTGAGCAATCGGATACACTTACCAATAAATCTGCTTATGATGTAGCCTCCTCTACGTATTACTACCTGCCTGAAAAACGTTATACTAACTTAAAATATACTGGGCTACTGCCTTCCCTCAATGCTACATTTTATCTGAGAGAAAACACCAATTTACTTTTAGCGGCTTCACAAACCATGCATCGTCCTAACTTTGAAGAAACAAAACCAGGGTATGCTGTTATTAGGTACAATGATCTGGAATACACTTTCGGTAATCCGCATTTAAAACCCGCCTATTCAATTAACCTTGATGTAAATTTCCAGCATTTTTTCGGAGCAAGAGGCATGTGGTCAGTCGGCTCTTATTTTAAAAAGATAAAAGATCATATACTTGCTACCACTACATCTGATATTGATCCTGCCTCCGGTATCATGATTAAAGAATATACCAATGCACCAAAATCATGGGTGTTGGGTTTTGAAGGAATTTTTATTCGCAGGTTTAATTTTTTAAAAGGCTTTTGGAATGGTTTTGGAATAAGCTCCAATATCACTTATTCTATTTCCCGCATGCAGATTCCCGGAAGACCACAGTCTCAACCCATGACAGAACAAACACCTCTTCTTTTTAATTTTGCTGTCATCTATAAAAAAAATAATTTCGATTCTAAATTAGCATTAGGCTACAATGGAGGCTATTTAACGCAAATTAATTTAGCAGCAATAAATGGTGTAGGTTTAATTCATAAAGATTCTGATTATGATATTTTTATGAGTCAGTATTACAGTCTTGATTACCAGCTCTCTTATAATTTTAAGAAAAAATATACAATTTATATCGAAGGAAATAATTTATTGAATTCTCCTGAAAAAAAATACATCGGAAAAAGCTGGAGAGTTTCCTCTGTTGAATACTATCGATTTAAAGCCCAGTTGGGGTTTAAAATATCTATTTAGAAATACGAAAGCGTGTCAGTTCGCCTGCCTGAATCGGAAAAGAATGCAAGGGTAGCTCTTTTCAACAAAAAAATATTTTACCTAAAGAATATAATAGCTATTCAGGAAAATAATAATTAAGTTTGTTATAACAATTAAATTTTTTACAATGAGATTTTTTTTACTCATTTTGTCGGTTGTTATTTTTCCTCTTAATATACAAGCTTCACAACCAAGAAAAGTACTGATCATCGGCATTGCCGGAATAAGATCTGATGCTTTACAGCAAGCTAACACGCCAGTAATTGACGGTCTTATTGCAAACGGATTTTATACGTATGAATCCTGGCATCGTGGAATAACTCTATCAGCGCCGGCATGGTCAACAACCATGTGTGGTGTTGAATACGATAAACACGGTGTTACAAGCAATACTTATGCGGGAAGTAAATATGCTACCTATCCTTATTTTCCTACGCGCGCAAAATCCTGCCTACCTAATTTATACAGTGTACAAATTGTTCAATGGGCTCCTATGTCTGATAATTTGTATAATGACGGATGGAGCAATAAAATAAAAGTACAATATGGTATTGGCTCACAAAGTGTATCTGCTGCGCAAACACAGTTGGCAAATCCAAATCTGGATGCGATGTTTATTTGTTTTGATGAAGCGGATATTGTTGGTCATGCCAGCGGATTTAGTCCCGGTAATTCTTCCTACATCTCTGCTCTTGAAACAATAGACGGAGAAATTGGCAGCGTTGTAACTGCTTTACATAACAGGACAGATTATGCTAATGAGGATTGGATCATTTTAATTACCACGGACTATGGCGGAATTGGCACAACACATGGCGGCAATTCTGTTCAGGAAAGATCCATTTGGTGGATAGGGTCCGGCAATTTTGTTCTGTCCAAACAACTTACCGCTGTAACTGATCCTGGTAGTGTTGCTATTGGCAACTATAATGCATCTATTGGCGCAAAAAGTCCCGGACAATATGATATTGCAGTTACTGCCCTTGATCATTTAATCATGGGTTCTTCCTGCAACCCTACAATAAATCCTGCGTGGGGACTTGATGGAAAATCTTGGTTGGATTCTATACATGAAAATGCGCTTGGAATTAAATCCCTCTCAAATAACATAAATGTTAAAGTGTTTCCAAATCCTACAACAAATGTGGTGTCCTTATGGTTTGGAAATGAATGCAACGAAAATACTAGTTACAAGGTGCTTGATCTTATTGGTAAAATAGTTTGTGAAAATACGCTGAGTTGTACCACATCAAAAAATAAATTAAATATTGATTTAAGTAATAATCCTAAAGGAGTTTATTTTATTGAACTTAATATAGGATCAAAGAAAGTAACAAAGAAAATAATTCTTGAGTAAATAATTCATGAAACACTATAATGAAACATAAATTAAAATACGTATTATTTATTTGCATTGTTATTACCGACATTTTAAATGCACAGGTAAATCCAACCATTGGTTCGGGGTATTGTTTGGATTTTACACCTAACATGTCAAACAATAATCACGTCGATCTCGGAAATCTTTCAGCAATTAATACCAGTGATTTTACCGTTGAAATGTGGCTGAATGTAAATAATTGTATGAATGATCCGGCGTTCTTCAGTAACAAGGACTGGAGCTCCGGAAGTAACACAGGCATTAACATGGATATTCATGATAATGGAAATAAATTAAGAGTTAATTTTAAAGCGCCAAATGGAACTGTTAAAAATTTAATTGTACCCATTAACGCTATTGGTCGTGGCTGGTTTCATCTGTCTGCTACTTTTAAACGTAACGGGTATTTAAAAATTTATATTAATGGTGTTATAAAAGATAGTATAAATATTTCCGCGGCAACGGGTTCGTTAGCTACAACCTACACTTATAAATTAGGACAGGATGGAACTGGGGATTATACAGATAATGGTACGCACATCCGTTATGATGGTAAAATGGATGATGTGCGTATTTGGAATTATGAAAGGACGGAACAAGATATCAGGATTGATATGTGCAAAAAATTACTAGGCAATGAAACGGGTTTATATTCATATTATAATTGTGATAGCACTTCGGGAAACAAGCTAAGAGATCTTAAAGGAATAAATAATGGCATCTGGAAGAATACCGTAGCATCAAACTGGAAGGTATCCGGCGCCCCTATTGGCAATGAGAGTATACAACTTTACCCTGCCTTAAGTGATTGGAGTGGTGAAGTAATTAGCTTAACAGACCCTACTTATGGCAATTTAATTGTGGATAGTGTTTCCGGTGCTTCAGGAATTCACATCTATAAAGTAAATAGCTTGCCCAATTCCTCTTTAAGTTTAAATGAATACCCATCTAACTTTAATTATTATGGAGTTTTTTTAACAGATGTTTCCGATAATACAGCTTATAAATTTGCTTTTGATTATGCGGCTAATTCCTCTGCTCTTGCTGATAAAATGAATCTTAAATTATTTACACGCAATCAAAACAGTGATCTGTTATGGAGTGAATATTTTGCTAAGCATGATACTGTCAATCATTTATTATTGAAAAAAAGTACTAGACCCAAAGGAGAATTTATACTTGGCTCCAAACAAGGAATTAACTGCAACCCTCCTTCACTTATTAATATGGTCAAAGAGACTGACAGCTCTTTTACAATAGGCTGGACTGGCGGCGGTTCGGGCAAATGGAACACTCAATGGGGGCTGCAAGGTTTTACTTTAGGTACAGGTAATAGTAACACAAATACAACTGTAAACCCCAAAACATTAATTGGTTTAACGCCAAATTTTTTTTATGAGTTTTATGTGCAGGATACCTGTAACGGAAATGGCAGTAGTTATTGGTTAGGACCTTTTACATTTTCCAATCGAACATGCGCTTCATCAACTTCGGGAACTATTACTAGTATTACGTCTAACTCCGCCTTATTAAGTTGGAATGGTATAGGTACACATTTTGATATTCAATGGGGGCTGAAAGGTTTTTTATTAGGGACCGGAATCCCACATACCACTATCACCCCTTATTATGCTTTAACAGGTTTGCAGGGGAATACCGCATACTCATTTTATGTAAGAACAAACTGCGGCGATATAACCACAACAAATTATTCAGGTCCTTATACTTTTACAACATTGCTTACCGTCGGTATTAAAGAAGAAAATTATTTTTCTGATTTTTCCATTTCTCCTAATCCGAATAATGGAGAATTTAAAATAAGCGCAAGTGTACAAAGCTCAAAAATAAATGTATCCATTTTTAATTTACTTGGTGAAGAAATTCTGCAAGTGATTGTTCAAAATAATAATGGAAAAATAAATCAAGTTTTAGATTTGAAAACATTCCCTGCTGGAATATATATGGTGCGTATTAGTGATGGGAAAGAAATTTTCAATAAACGTTTAGTTATACAATAATCAAAAAAAAATATTTCTTACTCATGAAGATTAAAAAAATAACATATCTCAATTTAATTTTTGCTTGTTTTTTAAGCCTGGGATTAATCGCTCAATCAGGAACTTCTTCTGTAAGCGGAACGAGGCATCTTCCGCCGGTAGGCAATTTTATTGTTAAAGGGCTTTGTGCGGGAGATTCAACTCATTTCATTGACAAAACAAGTGGCGGTTATGCCATTTATTGGGGCATTGCAAACGATAAAGGCGATACGATATACTCCTCCTATGAAAAAAATATTTCTTATTTTTTTACAAAAATCGGACCTTACAGTGTTACCATGACTTCGTATAACGGGCATTATACTACTATAACTAGGAACCTGTATGTTGATACAGTTCCTCATGCGGATTTTTTATTTAGGTATTGTTATAATCAGCTTTACAATTTTTCTACCTGCAGCGATCAATTTGTTTGGATCTTGCCCGACAGCTCTATTTCAACATTAGACTTTCCATCCTATAAATTTGATAAAGCAGGAACTTATCCTATAACACTGATCGCCAAAAAAGGATTGAAAGCTGATACCTTAACTTCCCTAGTTAAAGTTGCGCCGGACTCGCTAGGCTTTCCCAATGCAACGTTTACCGCTTTTCTTAAAGATACAAATTTGTTTGTTTTTGATTTTACCGCTCTTGATACAAGTGCAAGCTATTATTATTGGTGGTTTGGAGATGGTCAATTTGATAATACCTCTAATAGTCCTAAGGTAACTCATCTGCTGGATACAAGTAAGTATGCTTATCCAGTCACCTTATCTATTACTAATGGATGCGGTAGCAATAATTATGACCTGGATGTATTTGCAACATTATGTTTATCTCCAAGCAATGCCACTGTTACGGATATTACTTCCGGTTCCGCTCTATTGCATTGGAAAGGTATTGCCATCTATTATACTATTCAGTTGGGCTTGCAGGGTTTTAATTTAGGCAGCGGTACTTTTTATTCTTCAGATAGTAATTACTATAAAGTAACTGGCTTAACTGCTAATTTAAATTATTCCTATTATATAAGAGCCAACTGCGATACTGTCAACACTACCTGGATAGGGCCTTTTAACTTTACAACACTTCCTGTTGGGATAAATGAAGGACATTTTGTAAACCCTGTTTTAATTTTTCCCAATCCAAGCAATGGACAATTCATTTTCCAAAATTTAGAAAAAGAAAATCAAATTGAAGTGTATGATAGTATGGGAAGAATGATTTATCAAACAACCTCAAAAAACAATTCCTGCGTGATTGACTTGAGTCGAAAGGATAAAGGAATATATTTGTATAAAATAATAAATGAAAAGAAGGAAATACAACAAGGAAAAATTTCTCTTCAATAATAATTTTAATTTACCACTACTTTACTCACTTCTTCATTAACCATTCCCATTGCACAAAATTTTTCGATGCGTTCGTTTACCCGTTTCTTTGCATCCATTTTTTCTAAGTTAGTAATGTGTTTGATAATTTCTTCTTTTACCGTTTTAAATATTTCCTCATGATTGGTATGTGCACCACCCAATGGTTCAGGAATAATTCCATCGATTAGTTTATTTTCCATCATGTCGTTGGGAGTAAGTTTCAATGCTTCAGCAGCACGTTCTTTATTTTTCCAATTGCGCCATAAAATAGAAGAACAAGATTCCGGTGAAATAACAGAATACCAAGTGTTTTCCAGCATCAATACTTTATCGCCAATACCAATACCTAATGCGCCACCGGATGCCCCTTCACCAATAATAATACAAATTACAGGGACTTTTAATTGCGACATTTCCAGCAAATTACGTGCAATAGCTTCGCCTTGTCCGCGCTCTTCCGCTTCAATACCGGGATAAGCACCGGGAGTATCAATAAGTGTTACAATTGGCTTATTGAATTTTTCAGCAAGCTTCATTAAACGCAAAGCTTTGCGATATCCTTCTGGGTTAGGCATCCCGAAGTTACGTATTTGCCGCATTTTAGTATTAATACCTTTTTGTTGCCCAATGAACATAACGGTTTTTCCATCTACACTACCAAAACCACCTACCATTGCTTTATCATCTTTTACTGTACGATCGCCATGCAATTCCATGAACGTACCACCTGTGATGTAATCAATATAGGCTAATGTATATGGTCTGTCAGGGTGACGAGATACCTGCACACGTTGCCATGGAGTAAGATTGCCATATATTTCGGTACGCGCCTGTTTAATTTTCTCTACAATATCAGCCATATTTTTGGAAACATCCACACCACTCTTTTCGGCTACTTGTTTCAACTTTTCTAATTGTTCATATAACCCTTCAATCGGTTTTTCAAAATCTAAATAATTCATGCTTTTTTTTGTTTTTAGGAATGCTAAAGTAATAAAAATACAAGCGAAAAACGAATTGATTTATTGATAAATACTCATCAACTTTTAAATTTTCTTGATGAAAAAATAACCACAAAGAGCATAAAATTTTTTCGCAAAGCGAATAAAGAAAAAATTGAAAAGGAACTAGTTTACATTTTTATTCCCAACTTTGCACAATGATCATATTTCCAAACGCTAAAATTAATATTGGACTCAACATCATTGAAAAACGTGATGATGATTTTCATAACATCGAAAGTGTGATGGTACCTGTTGGTTTACGTGATGCGTTGGAAGTAATTGAAAATACAGATGAGGATTCAGAGCGAATTATTTTTAATACATCAGGAATTCCAATACCGGGAGATGTACAGGATAATTTATGTTGGTTCGCCTATCATTTAATTGCTAATGATTATCCGGTACCTAACGTAAAAATTCATTTGCATAAACATATCCCTATTGGAGCAGGCTTGGGTGGTGGTTCTGCTGATGCCGCATTTTTTATTCGTTTGCTGAATGAAAAATTTGAGTTGGGTATCTCTTGGGGAGAGATGCATAATTATGCACGACAACTCGGTAGCGATTGTTCTTTTTTTGTGAGCAATAAACCTGCTTTCGCTGAAGGGAAAGGCGATGTGTATGAATCTATAAAAATAGACCTGAGCGCTTATCACATTGCATTAATTTATCCTAACATTCATATTAATACAGCGAAAGCATACAGTGGTGTAAAACCAAAACAACCAACACGTTCATTGGAAAATGATATTTTAAATTTACCGATTGAAGATTGGGAAAATGTTATTCATAATGACTTTGAAGACTCTGTTTTTTTACAATTCCCTGAAATAAAAAACATTAAAAAACAATTGTATTTGGAGGGCGCTGTGTATGCAGCAATGAGTGGAAGCGGCTCTACAGTGTATGGAATATTTAAAGAGGCTACAAATTTAAAATCGAAATTTCCAGGTGCTTTTGTTTATGAAGGACAATTTTAGTTGATAGTTATTGGTTGTTAGATCTATCAACTATTAACTACTTCTGTGCTTTCGTCAATAAATACCACGCCAAAAAGCTGAATATAAAATTGGGGATCCAAACGGCAATAATGGGTGATACAGAGCCAGTTGCGGCAAAAGTGGTACTGATCTGCATGAACATAATAAATGTAAAGCTGATAAAAATTCCAAGCCCAATGTGCATGCCAATACCACCGCGTACTTTACGGCTTGCAATGGAAACTCCAATCAGCGTTAGAACAAAAGTGGCAAAAGGAAAGGCCGTACGCCTGTATTTTTCAATTTCGTAAACCTCAATATTATCCGATCCTTTCAACCGCTCCGAATCTATATATTCATTAAGTTCCTTGTAATCCATTGTTTCAACGGTATTGTCCTTGCGCCCAAATTCCTTTGGAGTAAAGCCTAATGTAGTATCAATACGAGAAACTTTTTTTATGTACTCATCTATCCCGTTAATGGTACGGGTATAATAATTATTAATTGTCCAATTACTTTTCAGGCTGTCCCATTTAATACTTTCGGCCATTAATTTATAATATAATTTCCCTTGATTGAATTTTTCGATTGAAAATTTATATCCCGTATTTTCTTCGGTGCTATAACTTTCCAAATAAATATAATTACCGGGGGACAGTTGTTTGTGAATATTTCTATCGTTATTATGAAACTCATTTTTAATGTATTTATCTTCAAACGCTATCCGTTTTTTTGTAGCGTGAGGGATCACAAAATGATTCATATAAAGTGATAACGATGCGATAACTGTCGCCGAAAGCATATATGGGAAAAGTAGTCTGCGGTAGCTGATACCACTGCTCAGAATAGCCACTATTTCGGTACGCGTAGCCATTTGGGAAGTAAAAAAAATCACTGCAATAAAAGTAAATAATGGACTAAATAGATTTATAAAATAAGGAATGAAATTGAAATAGAAATCGAAAACGATTGCTTTGAATGGTGCTTGTTTGCCAATAAAGTCATCAATTTTTTCAGAAATGTCGAACACCACCACAATAAGAATGATGAGTGCTAATGAGAAAAAAAACGTCCCCAAAAATTTACGAATGATATATAAGTCTAAAAGTTTCAAGTGAGTTATAAGTTGTAAGTTATGAGTTATAAATTTTTAGCACGTCATTGCTAGGGCTTTTCGCCCGAAGCATCCTCAATGACGTTTCTAAATTTACAATCTGCAATTCATTTGTTTCACCATTTTATTTTTCCATTCTTTGAAAGTACCGGAAATAATTTTATTGCGAGCTTCGCCTACCAACCACAAATAAAAAGCCAAATTATGAATACTAGCTATTTGGGCGCCCAATAACTCCTGTGAATGTACTAAATGCCGTAGATACGCTTTTGAATATTCTTTATCTACATAAGCTGTTCCGTTTTCATCCAGAATGGAAAAATCATTTTTCCATTTTTCATTTTTAATATTGATGACTCCATTTTGTGTGTAGAGCAATCCATGACGCGCATTACGTGTGGGCAATACACAATCGAACATATCAATACCCAAGGCAATACTTTCTAACAAATTTATTGGAGTGCCTACACCCATTAAATAACGTGGCTTATCCGCAGGTAAAATAGTACAAACTACCTCCGTCATTGCATACATATCTTCAGCAGGTTCGCCAACAGATAATCCGCCAATAGCATTTCCTTCACGATTTTGTGCCGCTATAAATTCAGCGGATTTTTCTCTAAGGCCTTTATATACACTTCCTTGTACAATAGGGAAGAGGGTTTGCGAGTAGTCGTACTTATCTTCTGTTTCGTCAAACCGTTTGCAGCAACGTTTCAACCAGCGATGTGTCATATCCAATGATCTTTTTGCGTAATCATATTCGCAAGGATAAGGAGTACATTCATCAAAAGCCATAATAATATCAGCACCGATGGTACGTTGAATGTCCATTACACTTTCTGGTGAAAAAAAATGTTTACTGCCATCAATATGCGAAGTGAATTTCGCGCCTTCTTCAGTTAACTTACGTTGAGTGGATAACGAATATACCTGATAACCGCCGCTATCGGTCAACAGCGGTTTATTCCATCCATTAAATTTATGTAAACCTCCTGCTTGTTCAATCACTTCGAGTCCAGGACGCAGATATAAATGGTAGGTATTCCCTAAAATAATTTGCGCTTTTATATCCTCTTTTAATTCCCGTTGATGAACCGCTTTTACAGTTCCCGCGGTACCAACAGGCATAAAAATAGGCGTTTGAATAACTCCATGATCGGTAATGATCTCTCCTGCACGGGCCTTGCTGTTTTTATCGGTATGGGAAATACTAAATTTCATAATAACAGATAACTGATTCGTTATCCGTACCTATTGATTGTTAATTACTTTGTTTAAATCCCGCCAAAGATAATACATTACCATAGACTAGTTCGGCTATTTTTGTGAAAGTAGAGGTTCATAATTTGAAAATAAATTTAGTTAGATGTCAGCTTTTACACCCCTTTCTTTAGGATTAATTATTTTTATCGTATTTGCTTTTGCATTGTTAGTGCAGTTGTGGTATTACCTAGGCTATTTCAGCCGATTGGCTTTTTATAAAAAAAAGGATGTGCCTGCTCATACTCCTCCGGCATCTATTATCATTTGTGCCCGTAATGAAGACCACAATATAATTGATTTTTTACCCCTCATTTTTGAACAGGATTATCCAGAGTTTGAAGTAGTGGTGGTAAATGATTGTTCATTTGATAATACCGGGGATATTTTAAAAGAGTTTGCAACAAAATATTCCAACCTTAAAGTAGTTACCATCAAGGAAGATGAAGTGTATGTGCATGGTAAAAAAGTGGCGTTGATGATGGGAATTAAAGGGGCTAAACATGAACATTTATTGCTTACTGATGCTGATTGTAAACCCAATAGCAAAGATTGGTTACGTAATATGATGCAACATTTTACAAATGAAACGGAGATTGTACTGGGTTACGGGAGGTATGAAAAACGAAAAGGATTCCTGAATAAAATCATTCGGTATGATACATTTATGATCGGCCTGCAATTTTTATCATTTGCATTGGCACATAAAACCTATATGGGCACAGGCAGAAACCTCGCCTACAAAAAATCGTTGTTCTTTAAAATGAAAGGTTTTGCTTCTCATTATCACATTGAATCCGGTGATGATGACCTGTTTGTGAACGAAGCGGCAACAAAACAAAATTCGAAAATTGAGATTAGTATTGACAGCCACACTATTTCATGCGTAAAAAAAACGTTGAGAGCTTGGTTCCGACAAAAACGCAGACATGTAACTACCTTTAAACATTATAATATTGGCAGTAAATTTCGATTGATGATGGTAGGTATCAGTCAATATTTATTTTTCACATCATTCATTACCTTATTGATCATTCAAATTGAACCGGTTATTGTTGTATCTTGTTTCGTTTTTCGGTTGTTAATACAAATCATTATATTTAACAAATCAATGAAATTGCTGGCTGAAAAGGATTTATTATTAATTTCACCCCTGATCGAATTGATCCTTTTGCTAATATACCCAATGATCAGTTTGTCAAATGTGTTTATCAAAAAAAATAAATGGAAATAATCTCCTCATTTAAAATAAATGGATGAATTAAACTCTGACTCAAACCTATCGGTAAAAGCGGTATATGATTATAATTTAATCCGTTTGGCGCTTGATAAAGGTGATCAAAAAGCGTATGCTGAATTGATGGGACGTTACCATGATTCGGTTTATTTCATGTTGCTGAAAATGATAAATAACAAAGATGATGCGGATGATTTGACCATTGAAGCATTTGGTAAAGCATTTAAACGTCTGGGGCAATACACTCCCAATTTTGCGTTCAGCACTTGGCTATTTAAAATAGCATCCAACAATTGTATTGATTTTATACGTAGAAAAAAGATGATCACTTTTTCCCTCGACCGTACTTTTGAAAATGATGAAGGGGGCGAGATGAGTATGGATATTAAATCTACCGGCCCTAACCCGGAAGAGAGTTTTGTAAAAAAGCAAAAGGTGAAACTCATGCATGACATAGTGGACAAATTAAAGCCACGTTATCGCGTGTTGGTGGAGATGCGTTATTTCGAAGAATTATCGTATGAAGAAATTTCCGAAAAATTAGAATTACCGCTTGGTACAGTTAAAGCACAACTATTTCGTGCCCGTGAATTCTTAGCCAATATTTTAAAAAATTCCGACGAAAAATTATAGTTATAAGTTATAAGTGAGAATCTGACTTTCATCTACTATTAATTTAAAATTAAAATTTTAATTTCCTTTGATTTCCATCATCTCCAAATACTTCCCCAACCTTTCCGAAACCCAACAAAAACAATTCGAGCAATTACAAAGTTTGTATGAACATTGGAACGCACAAATAAATGTGATCTCCCGTAAGGATATTGATCTGTTGTACGAACGCCATGTATTACATTCATTGGGTATCGCGAAAGTAATTTCCTTCAAACCAGATACTACTATTATGGATGTAGGCTGTGGAGGCGGATTTCCAAGTCTTCCATTAGCGATACTTTTTCCGGAAAGTAATTTTTACCTCGTGGATTCTATCGGTAAAAAAATAAAAGTAGTGAATGAAGTTGCATCAGCACTTGGATTGGAAAATGTGGAAGCGGAACATATACGTGCCGAAGAAGTGACGCATAAATTTGAATTTATTATTTCACGTGCTGTTACCGAATTTCCTGTATTCTACCGTTGGGTACAAAATAAATTCACTAAAAAACAATTCAACAGTTTACCAAACGGAATACTTTATTTAAAAGGTGGCGATCTTACCGAAGAGTTTAAAGATTTTAAAAAGCGTGTTATATTGTATGATCTGAAAGATTATTTCTCTGAAGAATTTTTTGAAACGAAGAAGGTGGTGTACTTGCCGATGTGAGATTTTATTATATCTTTGGTACAGTCAAAACCTTAAATTGTTTCTATGAGTCCTATCTATGCCCCAAAAAAAATTATATTATTAATTACCTTGGTATCTTGTGTTTTTATAGTTCATGCTCAGCGCTGGGAAAAAGAAATCCCCGCTAGATTAACCCTCTCATGGCCTCATCATTCTACTGTTGATCAAACCATGGATCTTGGTTATATTCTTGGACTTGTAACAATTGATACTGTAACGTTCTATAAGAATTATGGATTAATTGTTAAAGTTGATTGCAATGGTAATGTACAATGGAAAAGAATATATAAATATTTTGATAAAACTTCATGTATAAAACAATTAAAGACGGAGGGTATGTTGTAGGTGCACACAATAATTTTGATATTTCTGGCAAAGATATATTACTTAGGTTAAATAAGTTTGGAGATACTTTATGGACAAAGTCACTTGGAATTTCAGGATATCAAATACTTTGTGTTCAGGAAACTTTTGATAAAGGATTGGTAATGACGTCAAGTAATTATGTCGCTAAGAGAGATAGCCTCGGAAATTTAAAATGGAAGACATTGGGTATTGGGAATCCAAATTTTCGTTGGGTCATACAAACTGCTGATTCAGGTTTTGTAGCTTCAGGGGGGGTGGTAAATTCACCCCTATTAACTAAATTTGATAAGAATGGAAATATTAGTTGGAGCAAATCCTACATAGGAGCTAATGCATTCTATTCTGTTCAGCAAACTTCAGATGCGGGATATATAGCCGTTGGTGGTGATTCCATAATATCTGTAAATAAAACAAATTCTAATGGAGATACATTATGGACGCGCTCTTTTATTACAACTAATAGGAAGCCCCTTTATTGCGCTTTTTCAATTACTAAAACACCAGATGGTGGATATGCTTTTGTTGGAACAAAATCCGAAAATTATGTATGGGTGGTAAAAATGGGGGTATTAGGAAATATACAATGGGAAAAAGAATACCGAGCGCCAAATATTGGAAATGGGTCAATTAGGGGAGAGTTCATAGAAACAACAAAAGACGGTGGGTTTATAATATTTGGTAATTCACAAGTTCCTTCCACATCACCTTTTTTTTATTTAATTAAAACGGATGCTGCAGGTAATTCCTATAGTGATAAAATAGAAGGGTATGTTTATAATGACCTGAATGGAAATTGTATTAAAGACGCAGGAGAACCAAAGCTTGCAAATAAAATGGTTTATATTTCACCCGGAAATAGTTACGCAACAACAGATACAAATGGTTTTTATTCTGTAACAACTGATACAGGAACTTTTTCTGTAAGCCTTGTTCCAATTACTTATAGTAATCAGATATGTCCTAATTCTCCTTCAACCTATTCTGTTCATTTTGATACACTACAGCAAAATTCATCAGCCAATAATTTTGGAATGCAATTTGTGCCCAATGTTCAGGATTTAAAAATAAGTGTTGCTTGTGGTATTGCTAAGGTAGGGTCTAAACACAAAATAGATATTCAATATGAAAATGTCGGAACAAAAACCATGAGTGGCAATATTAAATTACAATATGATCCACTTTTGTCATTCGTATCCGCATCGCCGTTACAAGTAAACCAAAATGGTGATACATTGGATTGGAATTTTAGTAACCTTTTGATGGGTGAGAAAAGAAATATTTCTGTTGATTATAATGTTCCTGCCAATCCGGGTTTAGTTGGTAGTACGTTACATCATAAAGCTCTTATATATCCTTTAGCAATGGATATTGTTTCCGCCAATAATATTGATACCACCAACCGTATCATAAAAGCAGCGTATGATCCTAATTTTAAAGAAGTAAGTCCAAAAGGTATTGGTTCGGTAGGAACAATAAATTTAACTGATTCTATTCTTTCCTATACTATTCATTTTCAAAATACAGGAACAGATACAGCAATTAATATTGTTGTGAGAGATACTATAACAAGTAAGCTCAACATAAGCTCAATTGAAGCTGGCGCAAGCAGTCATAAATATACATACAGAGTTTATGATTCAAGAATACTGGAGTTTACATTTCCAAAAATTATGTTACCGGATAGCACAACAAACGAAGTTGAAAGCCATGCTTTTGTAAAATTTAAGATCAAACAAAATGCTGCTAATCACCCCGGCGATGTTATTAAAAATAAAGTTGATATATGGTTTGATTTTAACGCTCCGGTTTCAACTAAAAAAGCAATCAATACAATATCCATTACTGTTGGCATTACTCAAATTACTTACAATAATAATATAAAAGTTAATGTATATCCCAATCCTTTTAATGAATCTACTACTTTTATAATATCCGAACAAAATAAAACTACAAATGGATATAATTTTATGGTCTTTGATATTTATGGAAGAGAAGTTCGTAAATTTCAAACTGCTTCAAATTCCTTTGAATTTATAAGGGATGAACTTAATGCTGGAATATATATTTACCGGATTTTATCAAAAGACAATTCTCTCATCAGTACGGGTAAAATTATAATAATCGATTAAAAATGGAGCATCTGCCAATATGAAGAGTATTTGGGATAAATACATTAGTTTAATCCTTCACATATTTAGGCTTTAACCCAATCTTTTGTTGCAGAAATTTTATTTTATTCTTCTTATTGAATAAATTACAACACGATCAATAAGATACTGTTCCTTATCTTTTTCCTTCTGAATTTTTTTTACCACATCCATTCCTTTGGTCACCTTTCCGAAAGCAGCAAAACCTTGCCCATCCGGATTTCTTTTTCCTCCAAAATTTAATTCCGGTTGATCATTGATGCAAATAAAAAATTCACTGGTTGCTGAATTAGGATTTGCATCTCTTGCCATTGACAAGGTTCCATTTGTGTGTAATAACTTTGTTTGTTTATTTTTCGCTCTGCTTCATTTGCAGGCGTACATACCCGAAAGAAACTACTGCTATCATACAGGTGATTATACACATAATATAAAAAATGGTTTACTGTTATTGGCGATTGTTTGGAATAGAGTTCAATGGTAATATCTCCAAGGGGAGTTTTTATAATGCATTTTGTTGATTGTGCATTTACAATTGTGGAAAGGAATAAGATGATTAGGAGAAATTTTTTTTCATCGGGTTGGTAGTTTCAGCCACTCGTTTACTGTCGTTTTTGCTTTAATGTTTCTTGTATTGTCCAAATACCAACAGGGTAGAATAAAAGCTTTAAGCAAGTTGTCAAAATACTTTTGTTATTGTCTATGTTATTAATGTTTTTCGAAATTATAATAAAATGTAAAATGGTTGAAGTGATAAAAATAAAAAGTGTCCCGTAAGCAATCAATTGATAGAATTGAGCAAATATTATTCTGAATAAAAACGAAAGGGATAGAACTGTAATAAAAAAGTCCGCAAGTATTATGAATAGAGATAATAAAATATTTATGTTGGTCAGAAGATTTTCGTAATGGGCTGTCTTTGGATGTAGAATTGTTTTATAAGCAACAAAGGTCAGCCAAATCCAGTATGTGAAAAAGTATAGGAAGACCCATTCAGAAAAGCCCATTACTTTTAAATATAAAAGACTTAACAAAAATGTCAAGGAAAAGATTATTTGAGATATGGTTGGCTTAGTTTTTATCAAAATCATCTTGCTTGCAAAAGAGATGTTTTACACCAATTCCGTCTGCATCCTGCTCAAACTCCTGTAAAGCCCGCTCTCCACATTCATTAGCTCTTCATGCGTTCCGCTTTCGCGAACAGCGCCCTTGTCGATCACAATAATTTTATCCGCTTTGCGGATGGTGGATAAACGATGTGCGATCACAAAAGAAGTACGGCCCACCATTAATTTATCCAACGCTTCCTGCACCACACGTTCAGATTCCGAATCCAATGAGCTGGTAGCTTCATCTAAAATTAAAATACTTGGGTCTTTTAAAACCGCGCGTGCAATTGCAATTCGCTGGCGTTGACCGCCGGAGAGTTTTATTCCGCGTTCACCAACAATGGTTTCAAATTTTTCGGGGAAGCTGTCAATAAACTCCAAAGCGTTTGCTTTGCGTGCAGCTTCCGCAATTTCCGCAATAGTAGCAGTTGGTTTTCCGTAAGCAATATTTTCTTTGATCGTTCCACCAAATAATAAAACATCTTGAGGAACAATGGCCATGTTGTTTCGTAATTCTGTTAAAGGATAATCTTTGGAATCTTTTCCATCAATTAAAATCCTTCCACTTTCAGGATCATAAAAGCGCAATAATAATCCGACCAATGTTGATTTTCCTGAACCACTTGGCCCTACAACAGCAATGGTTTCTCCTTTTCGGGCTGTTATAGAAACTGTTTTTAGTACTTGAATTTCCTTACGGGACGGATACCTAAAAGCAACATTTTCAAATGTAACATCACCTTCGATGCGTTTAAGAATTTCTTTATGCTCAATAATATCAAGTGCTTCTGTTTCTTCATCCAGAATTTCGAATACACGTTCAATAGCGCCAATCGCTTTTTGAATTTGGGCATACAATTCGGCGATGCCACCAAATGAAGCGCCAACAAAGGCGGAATAAAGTATAAAGGAGATAAGGTCGCCGATCAATAATTGATTTTTAGATGCCAACATTACTCCATACCAGATCACCGCTACTATTGCTCCGAACAAACAAAAGATAATAAAGGAAGCAAATGCTCCACGGAATTTTCCGCCACGGATGGCATTCTTAACGATCTCTTCCGTGCTGCGTCTGTAACGCATATTTTCATAAAATTCATTCGCAAAAGCTTTTACATTGGTAATCCCTTGTAATGTTTCTTCAATGATGGTATTTGATTCAGCGATCCTTTCCTGCACTTCGCGTGAAGTTTTACGAATGAAACGTCCAAAGATAACTGCCGCTACAGCAACTACAGGAACAATGGACAGCATTAAAAAAGTAAGCTTCGGAGAAATAACGAATAAAAGAATGATCCCGCCGATAATCAAAATAAATTGTCTTAAAAATTCTGCAATGGTAGTGGTAAGTGTATCCTGTATTTGTGAAACATCGGCCGACATGCGGCTATTCAAATCACCTACACGTTTCTGCGCAAAAAAGGTCATGGGTAATGTTATTAAATGTGCATATACCGCCTGGCGAAGTTTGGCCAATGTATTTTCAGTATAATTTACAAAAAGGTATACTCTGAAATAAGAGAAAACAGATTGCGCGGACAGCACAAGTATTAAATAAATTCCTATTTCATTTATTTTTGTAAAGTTTTTTACTTCAATTGTTTTTACCAAACCTCCCAACATCATCGGAAATAATAGTGCTGTACCTCCTGTTAAAAGTAAAAACACAAGCCCGAGATATAATTTCCATTTATGCGGGCCAACATAACTGAATAAACGTGCGGTTTTTTTTAAAGAAGTCTTCGTGATTTTTGCCTTCGGTAAATCGTCTGTATCTTTTATTTTGCGTGCCATTGTTTAATAATAATTTGAGGTACGAAGGTAGGATTTTTTGGCCATCCCTTTTGCCTCATAATATTATTGGGAGTGGCGGGACGCTATGTTTAACCGGAGCAGCTGTGCATTACTTTCTAAATTTAAGCTCTGGTGCTTCATGTTTGTCTAGCCAGTCATTTGTAATGTCATAATTTTATTTATGAATGCATAAAAAGATTTAAAACCTTCAAATTCGTTTCCTTCAGGGACATATTGTTTTGATTAACTTTACTAAAAAAATTAGTTTTATTTCAAAGAATTTTCGGGCTTTTTATTTTGCCGTTGCACATGAAATAACCTTACAATGGGTCGAAATATTTTTGACTACATTTAACAAAAACATTTATTTTCAACATTTGCTATATGAACAAACAATGAAAGGACATTTATTAATAATACTCGCTTTACTTATTATTGCAATGACTGGTTGCAGAAAAATTGGAAAAAGCGGAGTCAGTGGGACTGTTAGGGAAAAAGGAACAGGATTACCATTTCCTAATGTTGGAGTATATGTTGAAAGGACTACTAAGTCGGGAATGAATTCGAAAACATATCCTACAATAATAGGTAATACAGTCACTGATGCAAATGGACACTATGATCTATCCTTTTCGATGAAGTTCAATTATTTATATCGTATTTACTGCACTCCGATTGAAGACGGAAAGGGAAAGACTTATACAGCCATAGCAAGCAATGAATTACCTACTAAAAATGAAAATGTAGATTTTGTGTTACCTCCTTTTGCATATGTGAAAATATACCAGCATAAGACATCTAATATTGTAACTGATTGGGCGTATTTGCAATTCGATTACGCCCAAAGTGTCGATCTGAATGTTCCTAATTATCCATTTGATGCTTTTCTAGGAGTTTATCGAGTAAAGGGTAATGAGAGTATAACAGTTTCTTGGATGCAATATTATAATAATAAGTCTCTTTGGACAGGACGTTCCGATAAGGAGTATATAAACAAAGGCGACACTCTATCTTACGATATACATTTCAACTAACAAATAGAATTGATAAAACCAAAAGACATTGATGAGTATATTTTAAGTTTCCCGAAAGATGTTCAAAAACTTTTGAAACAAATGAGGATGTTTTCTTATGTCTGCTTCTTTTGTTTCTCGATAAAATTGAAATAACGCAGTGCGATTTAGCAATTTCTAAAATAAATTCTGTGATTAATTTATAAATCAAAAAAATACTATATTTGACCCCAACATCCCCTCCACATCTTATACTTTTTTAACAATCATCACTTCAATTTATTTTTTTATCTTCGCAAGCATCTAAAAAAAACTAATCATATACATGTATGAATTATATTTCTAACTATCAGCGACTGAATAATATCATCGGTTGGTGTGTATTTTTAATCGCGGCGTTTGTGTACTTAAGTACTATGGAATCAACCGCTTCCTTTTGGGATTGCGGGGAATACATTGCTTGCGCATATAAATTAGAAGTGGGCCATCCTCCGGGAGCTCCTTTATTTTTGCTTATCGGCAGATTTTTTAGCTTGTTCGCTTTTGGCGATACAAGTAAAGTAGGCGCCATGGTTAATAGCATGTCCGCATTATGCAGCGCATTTACCATATTATTTTTATTTTGGTCTATTACAGCTTTAGCACGTAAAATAGTTGATAAATCAGGAGAACTTACTCTTGGCAGAATGATCGCGGTATTTGGCGCGGGAGCAGTAGGCGCATTGGCTTACACATTTACTGATTCATTTTGGTTTTCCGCAGTTGAAGGTGAAGTATATGCGATGTCCAGTTTTTTCACAGCCATTGTATTTTGGGCGATCTTAAAATGGGAACGTGAAGCTGATGGTCCGCATGCCGATCGTTGGATAATTTTAATAGCCTATTTGGTAGGTTTGTCAATAGGTGTGCATTTGCTGAATTTATTGGCTATACCGGCTATCGTGTTTATTTATTATTTTAAAAGATACAATACGATAACCCGCAAAGGTTTGATCATTACAAGTATTTTATCCATCGTTATTTTAGGTGGGATACAAGCTGGTATTATTCCGATGATCGTGAAACTTGCTGCTAATATTGAATTGTTTACGGTTAATAAATTAGGATTACCATTTAATAGTGGTACTATTATATATGCAGTATTGCTGATTGGTGGAATTGTATGGGGTTTACATTATACAACCAAAAAAGTGAAACCAATTATTAATACAGTGATACTTTGTTTCACCGTAATTTTAATTGGCTACTCTTCCTTTTTAGTGTTGGTGATACGTTCCAATGCAAACCCACCAATGGATGAAAATAATCCGGAGAATGCGGTGAACCTTTTATCTTATTTGAACCGCGAACAATATGGTACATGGCCCATCATGTACGGACAATATTTTTCCGCACCTCTTGATCCACAGAAACCTTATTTAGATGGAAACCCTGTTTACTCTAAGGTTGAGCCAGTGAATAAGCAAACTGTTAAAAATAAACCTTTTTTGGACGAAAGTCCCACCTATAATGTTGATCAGACAAATTCCAATGTGCCTGTTGGTACTACTTACACCCAGGATAAAAACGCAGGAAAATATGTAATTACCGACGACCGTAAAAATTCTGTTCCTAATTATGATGATCGCTTCTGCACTCTATTTCCACGTATGTGGAGCAGTCAGGAAAATCACAAGGTAGGATATAGGAAATGGACCAATCCACGGAATTATCAAAAAATAAATGCGACCGATCCTCAAACAGGTGAACCTACAACTATTGAAAAACCAACCTTCGCGCAAAATTTATTTTTCTTCTTTGATTATCAGGTAGGTTGGATGTATTCCCGGTATTTTCTTTGGAATTTTGTAGGCCGCCAAAATGATATACAGGGACATGGAAATAGCTCTGACGGTAACTGGATTAGCGGTATCACGCCTTTGGATGAATACAGGTTAGGCCCTCAAAAAAATTTACCTGATGGCGCTGACAATAACAAAGCTAAAAATGCCCTTTACGGATTCCCTTTAATACTGGGCTTAATAGGTTTGTATTATCACATTAAAAAAGACAATAGAAACGCGGCAGTGGTAGGTATGTTGTTTTTCTTTACGGGTATGGCTATTGTAATTTATTTGAATCAAAAACCTTTTGAGCCTCGTGAACGTGATTACGCGTATGCAGGGTCTTTTTACGCTTTCGCTTTTTGGATAGGTTTGGGGGTGCTTGCAATTTTTGATTTTTTCGAAAAGAAAATGAACCAAACAAAAAGTGCTGTTGTAGCATCCGCCCTTTGTTTATTGGCTGTTCCAACTATTATGGCAAAAGAAGAATGGGATGACCATGATCGTTCCAATCGTTATATAGCACGTGATTTTGCTGCCGACTATTTAAATTCATGCGAGAAAAATGCCATCTTATTTACCAATGGTGATAATGATACATTCCCATTGTGGTACGCACAGGAAGTGGAAGGCATCCGTACGGATGTACGTGTAATTTGTTTGGAATTATTGAACACGGATTGGTATATTGACCAGATGGTACATAAAGCGTATGATTCGGATCCTGTTCCTTTTTCAATGACCAAAGACCAGTATCGACAAGGCACGCGCGACATAGTACTTTTTCATGATCGTAAAGTGGAAGGATTTATTCCTGTAAAAGATCTGATAGAATTCGTTAAAAGTGACGACCGGAGTAATCAGCTGGAAGTAGCTTCTGGAACATTCTATAATTATTTCCCGACTAAAAATATGCGTGTACCTGTTGACAGTGCTACCGTTATAAATAACGGTACGGTACCTAAACAATTGGCCGGACGTATCGTGAAAAATATTGATTGGACATTGACAGGTAATTATATTCAAAAAAATGATTTGATGATCATTGATCTCCTGGCACACAATAATTGGAAACGCCCTATATACTTTGCCGCTACAGCGTCTGCAAGTTCTTATTTAAATCTTGCTCCGTATTTACAGTTGGAAGGGTTGGCGTATCGTCTGGTACCGATCAAACAAAATGATCAGGAAACACAGGAAACACGTGTTAATACAGAGGTAATGTATAACAATGTGATGAATAAATTCAAGTGGGGAAGTATGGACATAAAAGGAACCTATTTAGATGATGTGTTCTTGCGTTCATGCGCGTTGAACATACGTCAGCGTGTAGGAACACTTGCCAGCGTATTAATTGAAGAAGGTAAAAAAGATAAAGCGATCAAAGTTTTAGATAAAGTCTTGGAAGTAACACCACAGGAAAATGTTCCATATGATGCTACATTATATTCCATTGTAATCGCTTATTACCAAGCAGGGGCCAATGACAAAGCCAATGATCTCGCCAAAAAATTATTCACTAATTATGAAAGCAACATCAATTATTATTATTCATTGGATAGAAAACGTATTCCTCAATATGGAAGCGATGTACAACAAGCACAGGATATTTTAGAACGTTTAATTTATTTCGCGAACAATTTTAAACAACCTGCATTATCAAAAGAGTTTGAAACACGCTATAATAAATTGCTTCAGGAATATGGCCTGTCGCCCAAAATGCAACAACATCAATAGTTTTAAGTTTATAAAAAAATTCGATCATGAGTCAATCAGTTATTAAATCAACCCTTCTTATACTTGGCATTTTTATTTCTGCAAGTGTAATTGCACAACAACCTACAGGTACCGTACGCGGGTTTGTATATTTAAAAGATTCGGGGGAACCGGTATTGTTTACCAATGTAGTATTAAAAGGTACAACCATTGGTCAGGCAACGGATGTGAACGGATATTTTTCCATTACAAAAATTCCTGCTGGAACATATACTATCATGATTACTTCTACACTCGGGTACGATAGTTTGACGGAACCGGTTACGATAAAAGCTGGGGAAATAGTTTCTAAAAAGTTATACCTCACAAAATCAGCGGTTAAATTAAAAGGCGTTGAAGTATCCGCGGCACAGGAAGCGAAAGAAACGGAAACACAGGTATCTGTTAATAAAATTGATCCTATTGTAATTAAAAAATTACCTACTGTAGGCGGGGAACCGGACTTGGCGCAATATCTACAAGTATTGCCCGGTGTGATATTTACTGGCGACCAGGGAGGTCAACTTTATATACGTGGTGGTTCACCGGTTCAAAATAAAGTATTACTGGATGGTATGATCATTTATAATCCGTTCCATTCCATTGGTTTGTTTTCTGTATTTGACGCTGATATCATACGTAATGCCGATGTATACAGTGGTGGTTTTGGTGCAGAATATGGAGGACGTATCTCATCCATTATGGATATTACTACACGCGATGGTAACAAAAAACGTGTGGCCGGAAAACTTGCTGCCAGCCCGTTTGGCGCACACGTATTGGTAGAGGGCCCACTTAAAAAATATACAGAAGGTGGAGGCGGTACTTCTTCATTTATTCTTTCCGCTAAAACATCTTATTTGCCTACTACATCAAAAGTGCTTTATTCATATATTGATAAAAATGGTTTACCATTTAGTTTTGATGACTATTATGGAAAAGTGTCATTCAATGCCAATAATGGGAGTAAATTAAATTTATTCGGTTTTAATTTTAATGATAAAGTAAGTTACAAATCAGTGCAGGATATGAACTGGACTTCTTATGGCGGGGGAGGTAATTTTTTATTAGTGCCACAAAATTCACCGATATTGGTAAATGGGAATTTCGCATATTCAGAATATAAAATAAAACTCAAGCCGGAAGGAGAAGCTCAAAAAAGCAGTGCCATTAAAGGATTTAATATGGGCGTAGGCTTCACTTATTTTATGGGGATGAATGAATTAAATTATGGTATTGATGTAAATGGCTTTAGAACGGATTTTGATTTCTCCAATTCTTTAGGCCGTCATATTACACAAGCCGACAATACTACAGAAATTGGCGGCTACGTAAAATACAAATGGATATCCAAACATAAAAAATTACTGATCGAACCGAGCTTCCGTTTACAATATTACGCTTCCCTTGCCAATACTTCACCTGAACCTCGTTTAGCGTTAAAATACAATATCACAAAAAGGATACGTTTCAAAGCAGCAGGTGGAATGTACTCTCAAAACTTGATTGCTGCTAATTCCGACAGGGACGTAGTAAATTTATTTTATGGGTTTCTTTCCGGCCCGGATAATTTACCAAGCAACTATCTTGATAAGAATGGTAATATAACACCTACAAAACAAAAATTACAAAAATCAAACCATTATGTGGCAGGGTTTGAGTTTGACTTGGCAAAACACCTTGATTTAAATATAGAGGCTTACCGAAAAGATTTCAGGCAATTAACAAATCTGAATACCAATAAAATATATGATACTGACCCTGATTATATTATTGAAACAGGTACCGCGCAAGGGATTGATGTTGTATTAAAATACGATTACAAGCGCGTTTATATCTGGGTTGTTTATTCATTAGGTTATGTAACGCGCTTTCAAGGCGCGCCTTTAGATGACAATGGAATCCCTTTAAATGGAGTTCCTGCTACAGTTAATTCATACCGTCCAAACTACGACCGTAGGCACAATGCAAACATTGTAGCATCTTATACATTTGGTAAAAATTTAAATTGGGAATTTGATGTACGCTGGAACATCGGGTCAGGCTTTCCTTATAAACCAACGGGAGGTTTTTACGAAGATTTGAATTTTCAGGCGGGCGTTAGTACAAATTATACTAATACAAATGGAAATTTGAATTATTTCTTTGATAATAGTCAGGTAAAAGAATTGCCTTGGTATCACCGTTTGGATATAAATATCAAACGTACATTTCTATTGCTTCAAAATACCAAGCTGGAAGCTGCCGTTGGCGCAACCAATGTTTATAATCGCCAGAATGTTTTTTATTTTGACCGTATTCAATACAAACGTGTTGATCAGTTGCCAATACTGCCAACTGTTAGTTTAGTAATGACATTCTAATTCGGATAGTATGCAGAGCTTTATAAGCTGTGTAAAATCCATAAAAAATCCCGTCCTGCATTATTGCGGGACGGGATTTTCATTAAAGGTGTTTTACAATTATGCTTTTCTTACATCTACTGCATTTAAGCCTTTTTTACCTTCTGCTTCTTCAAAAGTTACTTTATCGCCATCACGAACTTGGTCAATTAAGCCCGTTACGTGAACGAAAAGTTCTTGGTTACTACCATCTACTGTGATAAATCCAAATCCTTTAGAAACATTAAAAAATTTTACTGTGCCTGTTTTCATTATAAATTATAAATTAAAATTAATATTATACAAAGATATAAAAATATATACTAAAACAAATAGAGTTTGGTTTTCGGAAAGGCAAACATAAATTTAGAAACTGTTTGAATTTTATTTTAAATTATTATTATCACTACCCACTTTCTCGATGGCGAAACTACTCGAAATGATTATCAGGTATGGCGTGTAGGCATTTCGAGGTTATCGAGAAAGTGGGTAAGCCAATAATATATTTTTCGAATAAATTTTAATGATTCTTATTTCCCGATTAAACTATTCTTTAATTTCATGGTCACAGTATCAAATCAAAACCACTCTTATAATTATGAAAAAAACAATTTTAATGTTATTTGCTGTCGCGATAGCTTCCGTAAATTTACTTGCACAAGAGCAGCAAGAAAGCAATGCTCCTAAAAAAAGTCCAGAAGAACGTGCTGATAATATGACAAAAAGGATGACCAAAGAACTGGGATTAAACCCTGATCAACAAACAAAAATGAAAGCATTGATTTTAAGCAGAGAGCAGGAAAGAGAACAAAAATCGAAAGGCGCTAAACCCGACAAGGAGAAAAGAGAAGCTGAAATGAAAGCCATTTTAACTCCTGAGCAATTTCAAAAGTTGCAACAAATACGAGAGGAAGAAAAAGATAAACGTCATGAAAGACGGCCATCCGGATCAAATGGAACTCCACCGCCACCCTCGGCTCCCCCACAAAAGTAATTTCATTCCAGTCCATTCTGAGCATAGCGAAGAATCTTGCTTTTAAGATAAGATGTTCTATACTCAGAATGATATTTATATAATGCCTTGCTATTGTGACTAATAGTAAGGCATTATATTTTACCGGCCGCTCCTACGGAGTTTGATTATTATATATACATTATTTCTACAAGCAGTGCCCCTCTGGGGCTTAATTTTTTAGCTCCATAGGAGCGTACTGTTTATAGATAAGAAAAACAAGAGCTTTAATAACTCCATAGGAGCAACCTGTAAAACTTCATTTGATACTTCGCACTTCTACTGTAGCTCATTCATTTTTTGTAAATTCGTAAAACTAATATGTCCAGCACTTTTTTAAATACTCCCATTGAATACCTCAAAAGCGTTGGCCCTCAACGAGCGGAGGTGCTTAAAAAAGAATTGCATATTTATACGTATTCCGATTTGCTTACCTATTATCCTTTCCGTTATGTTGACCGCACCAAATTTTATAAAGTAAAAGAAATTAATGCCGACTTGCCCTACGTGCAATTGCGCGGAAAAATTATTAATACACAAATGGTGGGTGTAAAACGTGCGCAACGTTTTGTCGCCACTTTTGCGGATGAAACAGGAAAACTGGAATTGGTATGGTTCCAAGGTGCAAAATGGATCTCTGAAAAAATAAAACCGCATGCCTCAAATGAATATATTGTATTTGGAAAACCAACCAATTTTAATGGGAAATTTAATATCGCTCATCCTGAAATTGAATTAGTGAGTGAAGACAATACCACTTTGGCAAGTGCTTTACAAGCGGTGTACAATAGCACCGACAAGTTAAAAGCAAAAAGTATGGATACCAAAGGAATTGCTCGTATGCAAAACGCGTTGGTATCTTTGATCAAAAATAATATCCCCGAAACGCTTTCTATTCCTGTTTGTGAGCGGTTTCAATTAATATCCCGTGAAGAAGCGGTAAAACAAATTCATTTTCCGAAAGATCCTGAAACACTAAAAAAAGCAGAATTCAGATTAAAATTTGAAGAACTGTTTTTTATTCAGCTTAAATTATTAAAACAAAAAAATTTGCGCGAAAAAATATTTCGTGGTTTTGTATTTTCAAAAGTCGGCGATTATTTCAACAACTTTTATACTAACTATTTACCGTTTGAATTAACCAATGCACAAAAACGTGTCATCAAAGAAGTCCGTTTGGATATGGGTAGCGGCAAACAAATGAATCGTTTGTTGCAAGGTGATGTAGGAAGCGGAAAAACATTGGTGGCGTTAATGAATATGTTAATTGCTTTGGATAATGGATTTCAGGCCTGTTTGATGGCACCAACAGAAATACTTGCCAATCAACATTATGAAACTATTTCAAAATTATTAGCGCCATTAAATATAAAAGTAGGTTTACTAACCGGATCTAAAAAAGCAAAAGAACGAAGAGTATTACATGAACAATTGCAAAGCGGTGAAATGCATATTTTGATTGGAACGCATGCTTTGCTGGAAGATGAAGTACAATTTAAAAATATTGGTTTGGTGGTGATCGATGAGCAACATCGTTTTGGTGTAGCGCAACGTGCGCAGATGTGGAAAAAAAATACACAACCTCCGCATGTATTGATCATGAGTGCAACGCCCATCCCACGCACATTGGCAATGACCTTGTATGGAGACATTGATGTGAGTGTGATTGATGAAATGCCTCCGGGACGTAAAGCAATACAAACCGTACATCGCTTCGACAGTCACAGAGACAGAGTGTTTGGTTTTATGCGAGAACAAATTGCATTGGGCCGACAAATTTATGTGGTGTATCCTCTCATCAAAGAATCTGAAAAGATGGATTACAAAGACCTGATGGATGGTTATGAAAGTATTACACGTGCATTCCCACTTCCGAAATATCAGGTAAGTATTGTACACGGACAAATGAAAGCGGATGCAAAAGAATATGAGATGCAACGCTTTGTAAGAGGTGAAACAAATATTATGGTGGCAACTACGGTGATAGAAGTTGGGGTAGATGTCCCCAACTCTAGTGTGATGGTGATTGAAAGTGCCGAACGTTTTGGTTTATCACAATTGCATCAGTTGCGCGGACGAGTGGGTAGAGGCGCGGAACAATCTTATTGTATTTTAATGACGTCTTATAAATTGGGTAGCGATGGTAAATTACGAATGGAAACTATGTGCAGAACCAATGATGGTTTTGAAATTGCTGATGTAGATTTAAAATTACGCGGACCCGGTGATATGGCAGGCACCATGCAAAGTGGTGTGTTGGATTTGCGTATTGCTGACCTTGCGAAAGATGCACAAATATTATATGCAGCACGTAACATGGCAATTGAATTATTATCGGAAGACCCTAATCTTGAAAAGCCTGAGAACAGTAATATTGCGTACCAATTTGCTTTGATGAATAGTAGTAAAACGAATTGGAGCAGAATTTCCTGAACTGGTTTTTAAGATTTTAGTAAATCAAATAAAAAACTTAAGGCCGCATTTTGCGGCCATAAAAATTAAAATAATGGCAAAAAAAGAAATACTCGTATCACCGATGATCAAATAAAAGAACTTATAGCATTAATATAAATAATATGAATAGTTAAACTTACACCTCAAATCCCCATTCTTCATCAAAATTTTTGCCTGCTGTTGGTGGTTTTTTAGGGACATCTTTTTTCGGGGGTGGAGTAAATGAATCATCAAAAGATTTATCGGGAGGTTTATTTCCCTGTTTTTGTTTGTTGAAGAATTTGTCTTTTTGTTTATTGAAGGGTTTGCGTTCTTGTTTATTATTGTTTGAAGGTCGTTCAAATTTTTTAGATGATGCTGAAGTGTTTTTCTCTTCTTCCAACACTTCTACCAAAGCAAAATCCAATTGTTTTTTAATTAAGTCGGCGCGTTTTATTTCAATACGTACCTTATCGCCAAGAGTAAGAATTTTACCGAATTTTCTGCCGCGCAAACAATAATTATCTTCATCAAAATAATAATTGTCGTCACGCAATTCGCGCAAGCGTACCATTCCTTCACAATGATTTTCAATAATCTCTACAAAAATTCCCCACTCGGTTACGCCGGAAATAATTCCGTCAAATTCTTCACCAATTTTATCTGTTAAGAATTGTACCTGTTTGTATTTGATGGACGCACGCTCGGCATCTGCTGCCAGTTTTTCCATGTCGGAAGAATGTTTGCATTGCTCTTCCAGTTTATCAATATCCGGGTTTTTACCCCCATCTAAATAATGTTGTAATAATCTATGCACCATTACATCCGGGTAACGGCGGATAGGAGAAGTGAAGTGCGTGTAATAATCAAATCCTAAACCGTAATGCCCGATATTTTTTGTAGTGTATACAGCCTTCGCCATTGTACGGATAGCAAGCATCTCGATCATTCCCGATTCTTTTTTCTGATTCACTTCTTTCAATAAATTATTCATTGAATCAGCAACAGTATTTATATTTTTTACATTTAATTTGTAACCGAACTTACCTACAAACTCTGCGAAATTGGCTAGTTTATCAGGGTTTGGTTTATCATGGATACGATATACGAATGGCCGCTGTGATTCAGTTCTACTCTCAGTTTTTGATCGTCCTTCGTCCTTTTTCTTCTTCCCAACAAATTCCGCAACTTTTCTATTCGCCAACAACATAAAATCTTCGATCAATTGATTGGAATCTTTTGCGACTTTAAAAAATACGCCTGTTGGATTTCCTACTTCATCCAAATGGAATTTTACTTCCATCTTTTCGAAAGCGATACTGCCTGTTTTAAAACGATTTGCACGTAATGTTTTTGCTAAACGATCAAGCGTTAAAATTTCTTCGCTGAAATCACCTTCTTCGGTTTCAATAACCCGTTGAGCTTCTTCGTATGTAAATCGCCTGTCGGAATTAATAATTGTTCTTCCGAACCATTCAGTTAATACTTCTGCATCATCATTCATTTCAAATACAGAAGAGAAACATAATTTTTCTTCATGTGGCCGAAGCGAACATACATTGTTTGATAATACTTCGGGAAGCATTGGTACAACTCTATCTACTAAATAAACAGAAGTCGCACGGGAAACAGCTTCTTTATCGATCATTGAATCAGGTTTTACATAATGGCTCACATCAGCAATATGAACGCCTATTTCCCAGTTGCCATTCTGTAATTTTTGGATGGATAATGCATCATCAAAGTCTTTCGCATCAACAGGGTCAATGGTAAAGGTGGTAATTTCACGAAAATCACGTCTTTTAGCGATCTCATCGGCTGTAATTTTAACAGGAATCAAATCGGCTGCACGTTCTACATCTTTCGGAAATTCGTATGGTAAGCCATATTCAGCAAGTATGGCATGCATTTCGGTATTATTTTCACCTACATTACCTAATACATCAATGATCTCTCCGATAGGATTTACGCCATTTTTAGGCCATTCTGTAATTCTGGCAATGGCTTTTTGCCCGTCTTTAGCACCGTTTAATTTTTCGAGTGGAATATATATATCTGTATGGATCTTAATATTGCTAGGGACTAAAAATGCGAAACGTGGTGATATCTGAATGGTACCAACAAACTCGGTCTTGGCTCGTTGCACCACTTCAATGATTTCACCTTCCTGTTTGCCTTTGCTTTTTGGAAATAATCTTACTTTTACCGTGTCGCCATGCATGGCATTCAGGGTTTTCTTCTGGTTGATCACCACGTCGTCCTCTGTTTCTTCCGAAACAATGTAAGCGGTACCGCTTGCGGTCATATCTACCCTTCCTGTAATGATCTTTTCAATGGATTTTATCTTGAATTTGCCGCGTTCCGGTTCGGAAACAGTGCCATTATTCTTTAACTCTTCCAAAATGGAATTGATCAATAGCCGTTGTGAATGATCGGTAATATTCAGCTCAGCTGCAATCTGTTTATAGTTCAATGTCTTAGCAGGAGTTCTAGATAAGACCTTTATGATCTCTTCAAACAAAAAACTTTTTTTCTTTCCTTGCTGTTTATTCTTAAAATTTTTCTTCATTACTACAAAAGTAGCTAAATAAATCAAAAAAAGTTTTTAGGATGCAACCAAATAATGCAACTTTGCGTCTACACAATAGAAATTAAATATGACTGATGAGCAAATAGTTAAAGGGTGCATCGAAAAAAATGCCATTGCTCAAAAACATTTATACGAAAAATTTGCACGTAAAATGATGGGGGTGTGCCTTCGCTACTGCGATAGCACAGAAGAGGCGGAGGATGTAGTTCAAATTGCGTTTATCAGTATTTTTGAAAATATTGCGGCTTTTAAAGGAACAGGCTCGTTAGAGGGTTGGATCAGAAAGATAATGGTAAACACAGCGCTTACCAATATCAGAAAAAATAAGAGATTAAAGCAGAATGTAGAGCTGGATAGTGTGGAATTTATGCTTCCTTCCGCCAGTTACATATATGAGAGTTTTGCGGCAAAGGATTTATTGAAGATAATACAAACATTGCCATCGGGATTTAGAACGGTGTTTAACTTATATGCTATTGAAGGTTATTCACATAAGGAAATAGGGGGTATGCTGGATATCTCGGAAGGGACATCTAAATCGCAGTATTCAAGGGCAAAAGCATATTTACAAAAAATAATACAAATAGATAGAAAAAAGACATGAAAAAAGACGATGAGATAGAAGATCTGTTTAAAAAGGAGTTTGAAAACTTTGAACCGGAAGTGAGTTCCAATGTTTGGAAAAATATTCAGATCGGTTTAAAAGGTTTTGGTTTAGGTATTTTGGTTAAAGTAATTTTGAATAAAATAGGCACCAGTACTATTATCGCTATTGTTTCATCGGTTGCAACTGTTATCAGTACTATAATGGTAATGCATTGGACAAACAGCGATAAAACACAATCAACAGAGAATAATAAATTGGTTGTTCCGGCAACTACTATTGAGAAACCGGCTCAAATGGCTATTAATGAGCCAGGCCCTGTTGCTGTAAAAGCCGAACAAAAATTAGCTGATAAAAAAACGGTCGTTTCTTCTGAATCAAATAAAACAAACGAAGCGATCATAGCGAAAACAAATAAAAAGGAAATGGAATCCGTGATTCACAAGTTTTCTGAAAAACAAGTAGCTAATATTTTTGCCACACCAGTTGCTGGAACAATACCATTGATTGTAAGTCTTATGAATAATGGAACAGGAAAAGTTAATAAATGGACCTACGGTGACAGTAAAGTAGTTGAAACCGAAACAAGCCCTGTACATATTTATAATGAACCTGGGGTTTATACGGTAAAACTTACTTCTATCGGTGCAGATGGAAAAACTACCTTGGATAGTGTTAAAATAGAGGTAATAGGTAATTCGTCTGTATCATCCATTCCTACTGATTTTTCACGAACTCAGTTGCCAATGTATTTATGTGAGGCTAAAAATGTTAAGAACATGAATGCTATTATTTTTAATAAAAAAGGCAAAGCTGTGTATCAATCGGAAGACAAATGGGATGGTAAATGGAATGGTAAAAATTTAATAGGAGAAGAAGCAAAAGAAGGAACTTATTTCTATATAATTAATGCGGAAGGTTTTGATGGTAAATCATTTGAACGTAAAGGATCATTCAATTTAACAAGATAATATTCAGAAATTAACGCAACCCATAAAGGTGTCGGTAGTGGTTTTGATTTGGAAGTCATACACTGAATTGAAACTCAACAATATTCAATCCTGTTGTTAGCCCTACCACCACTGCAACATTACGGGTATTGTAACCGATGCCTGGGTTGTGTTTCTTATTAGCAGGAAGTGTTTCAACAAACACTTCCTGTTTTTTTTACCTTAAATAGTTTTATCTTCGCAAACAAAAAGGTGTATGAAAAAAATAATTTCCATCACTTTACTTATATTTTATTTGTTGCTTCCAAACAACAGCGAGGCTAATCATATTGCCGGAGCTGATCTAAGTTATGTTTGCTTGGGCAATGATCAATATCAGGTCAATTTGAATGTATTTGTTGATTGTGTTGCGGGAGTGGTTCTTAATTCACAACAAACAGTTCGTTTTTCAAGCACCTGCGGTAATATAGCGACAACAATAGTAAATGTTATCAATGCCTCCGGAACAGAAATTTCCCAATTATGTCCTTCTAAAATTAATAATAGTATTTGCAATGGTGGCTCATTACCGGGCATGAAGGTGTTTCATTACTCGGGAGTAGTTACACTTGCGACACCTTGCGATACATGGACAATGTATTGGGGCAGCTGTTGCAGAAATGCCGCTATTTTAAACTTACAAACCCCCGGAAATAATGGAACGTATGTTGAGGCGACTCTTCATAGTGTTACCGCACTTTGTAATAATTCTCCTTCATTTACTGCACAACCTATTCCGTACGTTTGTGTGAATCAACTCGTAAACTATAATTTTGAAGTAACAGAAATTGATGGAGACTCATTATATTATTCACTTATAGATGCAAGAGCTGTTGGGCCGACAACTCTTGCATATACAGCCGGTTATTCGGCTGCAACGGCTATTCCGGGAATTGTAATTGATCACAATGCAGGGCAATTAACTTTTACTCCAACTACTATTGGAAGTTTTGTAGTGGTGGTGTTGATCCAGGAATACGACAAGAATGGGAAACTCATTGGAAGTGTGATGCGCGATATTCAATTCGTTGTTCAAAGTTGTTCAAATAATATTCCTGATGCTTCGGGTGGTATTATTTCAATTGTAAGCGGTGCTGATAAAACAAGTTCCTATTCTGTTGAAACATGCGAAGGTTCTACATTTACTTTTAATGCAACTTATACTGATGTTGATGCGGGTGATACACTTACATTATTATCGGATATAGCTTCTGTATTGCCTGGTTCAACAGTTATTACTAAGGGTGAAAATCCTTTGGTGGCAACCATGAGCTGGACAGCACCAGCCGGGAGCGTGAATGCTACTTATATATTTAAGGTTACCGTGGGTGATGGATCTTGTCCGGTTCCGGGGCAACAATTATTCACCTATACTTTAAAAATGATTCCCCCTTGTGATACATCTGCGATATTTATTCCAAATGTTTTTACTCCCGGTGGAACTCATCCCCTATTTTTAGTAAACACAAAAAATCTTGTAAGCTATAACATTCAAATATTTGACCGTTGGGGAAAAAAAATATTTGAATCCAGCGATGTAAACAGTCCTTGGGATGGGAAAAATGTGATGGATGGTACTTACTATTATTTAATTGAAGCGAAAGGCGTTGATAAAAAAGAATATAATAAAAAAGGTTTTTTGCAACGCATAGGAATGCATTGAAAAAAATCTACACCTTCTCTGTTAATTTTTTTTCTTTGTGTTTTTCATATAATTGCCGTATGATACCATCTGCCAAGCCGATCTGGGGAACAATAATTTTTTCTATTTCCGCTTTTTTTAAAACGCTCAGTAAAATTTTTGAAGCAGGAATAATTACATCTGCCCTATCAGGATTTAGTCCCAATACTTGGATGCGTTCTTCATAAGAGTACGATTCTATTAATTCGCACAGGCTTTTTAATTTGGCAGCAGATAGAGGTTTATTCGATTTTTTGCCCGACATTTTAAACAGCTTATTAATGTTTCCGCCCGAGCCAATCGCTATTAAAGGTTTATAGTCGGCAGCAGTTTCTTTCACCCAATCTTTAAAATCTGACCAATACTCTTTTTTTATCTGATCATGTAACATTCGAATGGTTCCTATATTAAATGACTTTGAAACCACCACCTTATTTTTTGAGAATAATGTAATCTCTGTACTTCCTCCACCAATATCAATATATAAATAATTATTGTTTTTATCTAAATGTTCTTCAATGTGATTAGAATAAATAATATCAGCTTCAGTTTGTCCGTCAATAATTTCAATTTGTATGCCCGCTTCTTTTTTAACACGTTCAACTATTTCAGAATTGTTTTGTGCATCGCGCATAGCGGAAGTAGCACAAGCACGGTAATCGATGGCATCATACACTTCGATCAGGTTTTTAAACGCTTTCATCGCGGTCACTAATATGTCAATTTTTTTTGCGGAAATTTTTCCGGTGGAGAAAGAGTCTCCTCCCAAACGAATTGGAACACGAATTAGCTCGGCTTTTTTTGAAGTGATCATGCCATTGTCATCGTAAACATTACAAAACAATAGTCGTACTGCATTGGAGCCTATATCAATTGCTGCAAATTTCAATTTGGAGTATTACTTTTTTTAGATTTTAATAAATTATAAATGGCTTCCTGTGCACGTATTTTATTCATATTTCTGGCAATTTTCCGGTATTCATTATCCTGTTTACTTCCTAATATTCTTGCTTTTGTATTATCAGACCAAAGGATATCAATAATGTTCCGCAATTGTTGCTGTATGTTTTTGTCATTAATTTGAACAGCTACTTCAGAACGATAATCAAGGTTGCGTGCCATCAAGTCTGCCGAAGATATGAAGTATTTTTCATCTCCGTTATTACAAAATATGAACACACGGCTATGTTCTAAATATTTATCAACAATGCTTATTGCTTCAATATTATCACTCAACCCTTTTACTCCGGCTACCAGTGAACAAATTCCCCGTACTATCAATTTTATGTTTACTCCTTCAGTGCTTGCTTCGTATAACTTTTTGATCACTTCAGTGTCCACCAAATTATTTAATTTTAAAATGATGTGAGCTTTTTTATTTGCCTTTGCATTATCGATCTCTTTGCTAATGAGTTGCATAAAGCGTTTACGCATATGAAAAGGGGAAACTAATAAATGTTTGAAAGACGCACGTTTTAAATTATCAAAATAAAAATCAAAAACACTTTGTACCTCCTCTGTAATTTTTTTATCAGCGGTCAATAAACTATGATCGGTATAAACGCGTGCCGTTTCATTATTAAAATTCCCGGTACCTACATGAGCATACAAATGCATTTTTCCACCTTCCTTACGCGAGATCAAAAATAGTTTTGAATGAACTTTAAGTTTTGGAACACCGTAAATCACTATTGCCCCTTCTTCCTGCAATTTATTTGCCCAGAATATATTTGACTCTTCATCAAAACGGGCCTGCACTTCAATTACAGCAGTGACTTGTTTGCCATTTTTTACAGCATTGATTAATGCCTTTACAATGTTTGAATTTGTTGCGACACGATACAAAGTTATTTTTATGGCGTGTACTTTTGGGTCAATGGATGCTTCCCGCAGAAGGTCAATTATATGATCAAATGATTGGTATGGGTAAGTTATTAGTACGTCCTTCTTTTTGATAACTTTAAAAATGTTTGACTGGCCCGTTAGATCCGGATGTTTAAGTGCCGGAATTTTTTTATAACTCAATTCACTTTCACCTATATTCGGAAAAGAAATAAAGTCTTTAAAATTATGGTAACGGCCTCCGGGAATGGGATTATCTTCTTTCCCCAATTTCATTTTTTTCATAATGAACTCAAGCATATCGGGAGCTATTTCACTGTCATAAACCAGCCGGACCGGTTGCCCTTTTTTTCGATCTTTTAATCCTTTTGAAATCTTTTCTACAAAACTTTTGGCAATGTCATTATCAATATCAATCTCTGCATCCCTTGTCAGCTTTATATTGTAAGCTTCAATATAATCGTATTCAAAATTTGAAAAAATAATGTCTAAACAATAGCGAATAACATCATCCAGTAAAATAATATAATTTTTTTCTTTTTCTTTCGGCAAAACAATAAACCTTGAAAGTGTTTCCGTTGGTATTTCTATAAGAGCGTACTTGATCTTTTTCTTTTTATCTGTACGGCTAAATTTTATAATAAGGTAGCCCGACTGACCCTTTAAATAGGGAAATTTGGGGTTATTATCAAGCATTATGGGGAAAAGGCTGGGCATTATTTTGTCGCGAAAATATTCCTTTACAAATAAACCTTGTTCTGCACTTAGTTGTTTTTCATTAATGATGGAAATATTTCGTTTTTGAAGTTCTTTCAAAATATTTTGATACACGCGCTCAAATATATTTTGCTGTTCAATAACTGTTTTTTGTATAGTATCAAGTAAGCGTTGGGGGAGGGCTCCCATTAACTCTTCCGCTTTTTTTTGGTGTTTAACAACGCGTTTAAGAGTAGCTACGCGCACACGAAAAAATTCATCGCGATTGTTTGAAAAAATACCAAGAAATTTTAATCGTTCAATTAAAGGAACAGTTTTATCGGTAGCTTCTTGTAAAACGCGTTCATTAAAAGAGAGCCAACTAAGGTCGCGATTGATTAAAACAATACTTTTCTTTGCCATAATGAAATAATAATTGCAAGACCAAAATACAAAAATTATTTTTTATTTTTTGATTTCAGTTTTGTATCGGTCTTTTTCACAGCTTTTGAAGATAGAGTGATAGCAGGTTTAGCGGAAATTTTTGAAGATAAGGTTTTAGTTTTCCCGGCTGCAGCAGCCGTTTTTTTATCATCCGATGCCTTTATTGTTTTGTAAAATTTTTTGGCAATTGTTTTACTTGCATGGCGGGTAATTTTATGGATATTTTTACCGACCATTGAATTTTGTTTAATCAGCGTTTCTTCAATGCCTTTAAGCAATTTAAGTTCTAATTCTTTGCGCAATGTTTTTTTGTTCATGTTGGTGGCATATTATCGGGGTTAAGTTCAGAAAAAATAATGACGCAATCATTAACTCCGCCGAATATTAACAATTATTTAACTTTTGTTAGAATAATTTTTAGGGCTGTCATACAATTTAAGCTCACCTATAGTATCGGCAAAATTTTTCCAATGCGTACAATTATTTGTTATACCAATTATGCCGCAGGTAGATATATTGTCATTGAAGGGCTTGGTCAGGATATTTGCAAAATTGCTGATTGTGGGATTGTGAGCAAACAGCATGATACTGTCATATTTATCATCAGAATGAGCTACAATATCCAAGTAATGATTTACATCGGTTTCGTAGAGATTGCTATTAATAATGATATCTGAAGGGTTTATATTAAACTTCCTGCAAAAGATCAATGCGGTGGAAAATGCCCTTATCGCCGGACTTGAAATGATCAGATCAGGTATGAATTTTTTTTTATTCATTACATCACTCATGCCATAAGCATCATGGTATCCACGTATATTCAATGGCCTATTAATATCGTCAAGATTTCCATTATGGTCAGATTTAGCATGACGTATAAGATAAAGTGTTTTCATTTTCCTAGGAAAGTAAATTGTTTATAATTAAATTATCTGTTTTCCTTTTGGTGTACTAAAATGTATTCATTTTTTTAAATCGTAAAAACTGAATATATTAAAACCATATAATTGATTTTCCGTATATCACGCAATGAATATACATATTATAAAGTACATTGTATTTCTGGTTTTTTAGCGGTTGTATTTCACAAACAGATACAAAACAATTAAAGACAGATAAGTCGCACGTTATGCAGTCTTGGTATTTTGTTTTTCTCAACCTTCTTCCTATTTTTACCCTACACTTATATTACTCATACTTTAACTATTTTTTTATGAATTATCCTAATTTAATAAACAGTAAGCTTCCTAATGTTGGTACAAATATTTTTACTGTAATGAGCAAGTTAGCCTCTGATAATAGCGCTCTTAACCTTTCTCAGGGTTTTCCCGATTTTAATTGTGATACTGAATTAGTCGCTCTTATTAATAAAAATATGATGGCTGGCAATAATCAATATGCTCCAATGGCTGGTTTGATGAGCCTTAGAGAAATACTCTCTGAAAAAACAGAAGAACTTTATTCGGCTAAATATGATCCAGATACTGAAATAACTATTACTGCTGGCGCCACACAAGGTATATACACAGCTATTTCAGCTATTGTTCGAGAAGGGGATGAGGTTGTTATTTTTCAACCTGCATATGATTGTTATCAGCCGGCTATTGAATTAAACGGAGGTAAAACTATTTATCTACAGTTAAAAGCGCCTAATTATACTATTGACTGGGATGAAGTGAAAAAAATAATTAATCATCGAACTAAAATGATCATTATAAATACACCGCATAACCCTACCGGCAGCATTTTAACTGCCAACGATATGACAAAACTGGAGAAACTGGTTGAAAACACTGACATTACCATTATTAGTGATGAAGTATATGAGCACATTATTTTTGATGGTCAGGAACACCAAAGCGTGGCACGTTTTCCTAAATTGGCTGAACGCAGTTTTATCATATCATCCTTTGGAAAGACCTACCATGCTACCGGTTGGAAAATAGGTTATTGTGTAGCCCCTAAAAATTTGATGGCGGAGTTTCGTAAAGTCCATCAATTTATTGTGTTTTGCTGCAATACGCCAATCCAACATGCTTTGGCGGAATTTTTAAAAAAGAAAAATAATTATTTGGACCTTGGAAAGTTCTACCAAAAAAAACGCGATTATTTTATAAAACAAATAAAAGGATCAAAGTTTGAACTAATTCCCGCTGCCGGAACTTACTTTCAACTGCTTAATTATAAAGGGATCAGTAAAGAAAAGGATACCGATTATGCCATACGGTTAACAAAAGAATTTGGTATTGCCTCCATTCCTATTTCGGTTTTTTATAATACTTCCATTGATAATAAAGTATTGCGGTTTTGTTTTGCAAAAAAGGAAGAAACCTTGGAAAAGGCAGCTGAAATTTTATGTACAATATAAAATTTCAAAAAGGAATCGTTTTACTAAGAATACGTATAATAAATTACATTGGCATAGTGTTTGAAATACAAAGGCAACCAATTCTTAAGACCATGAAAAATTTTATTTTAATTGGAATTATAATAACGATAGCAGGCATAGGCGGTTTATCGTTCAGAACGGAGAAAGAACTACCTGTAATTGAAAATAATGGCCCCGTAAGGGAACTTCCTGTCCTTAAAAATGAAGCGTTTAAACGTGGCGAACAACTCATATTTCGTTTACATTACGGTATTATTGACGCAGGAATAGCAACATTGGGTATTACCGATGAAGCACGCGAAATCAGCGGTAGGAAAACGTTCCATGTGGTTGGTTTAGGTGAATCCAAAGGAGCTTTTGATTGGTTTTTTAAAGTACGTGACCGTTATGAAACATATATTGATGAACAATCAATTATTCCTTGGATATTTGTAAGACACGTGAATGAAGGCGGATATAAAATAGAGCAGGATTATATTTTTAATCATTACAGCCAAAAAGTAAATGTAGGTAATGGAGAAATTTTCAATATAGAACCTAATATGCAAGATATGCTTTCAGCGTTTTATTTTGCTAGGGCATTGGATCTGTCTGCCGCTATACCTGGCGAACTGTATTCAATCAATTGTTTTATGGATAAAGAAGTATGGCCCTTGAAAATAAAATTTATTTGTCGGGAAACAATAACAACTGATCTGGGAACATTCAAATGTTTAAAGTTTCGCCCCATAGTGCAAAAAGGGCGTGTATTTAAACATGAAGAAGATTTGAATGTATGGATTACCGATGATAAAAATCATATTCTCATAAAAGGCCAGGCAGATGTATTAGTTGGCTCTATAAAAGCGGAATTAACGAGTTATAGCGGCCTTGCAAGCGCCCTTGCCAAGCAATAAGAAAAACTCCCGCAGTTTATTGCGGGACTTTTTTTACTCTGTAATTTCTTTATTCTTTCCACTAGCTTCTCCTTTAATAAGCAAAGCGATAAATATGGATAAGCCGTTTATTGGCTGCCATACATTGAAATCAGCCGTATTTGTTCAAACAAAGGACATCAAAAAAAATCAAGTAAACGCTAATAAATAAAGCGAAAGGAACGATTGCGACTGTCGAAATATAACAACCCAACCTTCTAATCATCCTTTCAGATAAAAACCCTCTTCTTTTAGTTCATGTTTTAGTTTACGGATACTTTAACAAACCCGTATGGCCAAAATGATGGCGTTAAAGAAATGCAACTCTATAATGCGCGCCAATCTATTCATCTTCAATAATAAAAAATAACCGATAAGCGCAAGGGCAGTAATAGGCTCTTAAGAGAAAGGAAGTAACAAGCCATGTTGCCAAGGCTATCCTTTCTATTAAGAAGAACCTTGCTTTCTTGGCTTCTAAAATTTCTATATCTGTTTTCATGCGACTAAAAGAGTAGTTGAACATAATAACTACGAACTTTATGGATATTTTGGGTTTATATTTTGTTTTTATTTTTCCTGCTTTTGGCTAACTTGCAACAGTTTAAATAAAAGTACTACATGGAGCTAACGCCTGAAATTACCGAACGCATAAAATTACTTGATGAAAAATATCAGGCGATGGGACAAAATCTTGTTTCCTATCTTGATGGATTATTGCATACAGATTATCTTACTTATTGGGATTATATCCATTTGGATACACTATTAAGTTTGCAACATCCCAAAACAAGCATTCCGGATGAAGAAATTTTTATCATGTATCATCAGATAACAGAATTGTATTTTAAACTTTGTTTGCATGAATTTGAGCAACTATCGGAAAAAGAAAACATAGCTGTTGCATTTTTTATAGAACGTACCAACCGCATTAATCGGTATTTTGAAGCGCTTATCACTTCTTTTGATATTATGGTGGATGGAATGGATCCCCAACAATTTTTAAAATTCCGAATGAGCCTGTTGCCTGCAAGTGGTTTTCAATCAGGGCAATACCGTATGATAGAAATTTCTTCTACCACAATCAAAAATCTTGTTGCTAAAGATGCCCGTGAAAATTTTTCTGATGAAATAAATGATGGACAAATTGAAAAAATGTATGAACACTTGTATTGGAAGGAAGGGGCAACGGAACTTGCGACAGGTAAAAAAACATTAACACTTGTTCAGTTCGAAAAAAAATATTCTGGGCAGTTCATACAACTTGCAAAAAAACTGAAGCAAAAAAACCTATTATCACTTTATAGATCCTTGCCGGCCACTGATCAAAAAAATGAGCAGGTTATTTCAGTTTTGCGCCAGTTGGATGTGAATGTAAATATCAATTGGCCGCTATCCCATTATAAATCCGCAGTACGATATTTGCAAAAATCTCCGGAAGATATTGCGGCTACTGGCGGGACTAACTGGCAAAAATATTTACCACCACGTTTCCAAAAACGTATTTTTTATCCAGAGTTATGGACTGCGGATGAAATAAATGAGTGGGGGAAAACCTGGGTAAATAAAGTAGTGTTCAGTTCCAAAAAATAGTTTTACATTTAATAAATTGTCCACCTAAAATCGTAATACGTATTTCCAATGATCCCCTTTACAAAAAAATTACAGGCGATAGAAATTATCCAATCAAAGATATTTACGTGTGATACATTGTTAAAACCTTTATTAGTATGGCATTTTAAGGAACATAAGATTGTTTTTACCAATGGCTGTTTTGACATTTTGCATCAGGGACATATTGATTATCTGGCAAAGGCATCTGATTTAGGTGATGAATTAATTATTGGTGTAAATACCGATGCTTCAGTAAAACGCTTGGGGAAAAGCAATTCACGCCCGATACAAGACGAAAAATCACGTGCAATGGTATTGGCATCTTTAAGTTTTGTAAGCGCTGTAATTTTATTTGATGAGGATACCCCATTGGACCTGATTAATTTTATCAGGCCATATATACTTGTAAAGGGCGCTGATTATGATGCAAACATAACCGATCCGAAAAATAAAAAATACATTGTAGGCTCTGATAATGTTAAAGCAAATGGAGGAGAAGTAAAAACAATAGAATTTTTAGAAGGATATTCTACAACACTAATTGAGAAAAAAATAAAGACATCTTAAATTCTTAATTTGCAATTGAATAATTGCCCATTGAAAACATGGCTAAAACCAAAACATCCTATTTTTGTCAGAACTGTGGGACGCAATCCGGTAAATGGATTGGACGTTGTCCTTCCTGCAATGAATGGAATACTTACGTAGAAGAAGTAGTATCAAAAGGAGATGATACAAAAATTCCTGGCATTGCAAGTACCAGTACCCAGCGCGCTTCAAAACCTCAATTAATAAGTGAGATTAGTTTATCCGAACAGCACCGCATTTCTGTTTATGATACAGAACTTTCCAGGGTGCTTGGTGGTGGCCTGGTTCCAGGCTCTTTAATTTTGTTTGGCGGTGAGCCGGGGATCGGGAAATCAACATTGATGTTGCAAGTTGCACTCAATATGAAAAACCTGAAAGTGCTCTATGTATCAGGTGAAGAAAGCGAACAACAGATCCGAATGCGCGCCGAACGTATAGTTGCACCTTCCAGCTCCCCCAAAGGAGGAGAGATGGAAATTCAAAAATATGGCAATTGTTATATTCTGACGGAAACATCCACACAAAATATTTTCAAACAAATAGAGCTCCTTGAACCGAATTTACTGATTGTTGATTCCATTCAAACATTACACTCCGCGCATATTGAATCTTCCCCCGGAAGTGTTTCCCAGATCCGTGAATGTACTTCTGAATTGATGCGTTACGCGAAAGAAAGTGGAACAGCAGTGTTTTTGATTGGACATATCACCAAAGATGGAAGCCTTGCAGGACCGAAGGTTTTAGAGCACATGGTGGACACGGTATTGCAATTTGAAGGTGATAGAAATCATGTGTACCGATTGTTGCGCACCACAAAAAATCGTTTTGGTTCCACCAATGAATTAGGGATTTACGAAATGCAGGGAAGTGGTTTGCGTGAAGTAAATAACCCATCCGAAATATTAATTACTGCCCGTGAGGAATTGGTAAGTGGTGTTGCTATCGCTGCTACAATGGAAGGTATGCGCCCTATGTTAATCGAAACACAGGCTTTGGTTAGCAGCGCTGCATACGGAACTCCGCAACGTTCTTCCACAGGTTTTGATTTGAGAAGATTATCCATGTTACTGGCAGTGCTTGAAAAACGCTGCGGTTTTCGTTTAGGAATTAAAGATGTATTTTTAAATATTGCAGGAGGAATAAAAGTAGAAGATCCCGGAATTGACCTGGCATTGGTATGTGCAGTGCTTTCCAGTAATGAAGATATCCCTATTTCAGCAAAGATTTGCTTTGCCGGGGAAGTTGGTTTGAGCGGAGAAATACGTCCAGTAAACCGTATAGATCAACGTATCTCAGAAGCTGAAAAATTAGGCTTCGAACATATATTTATTTCTAAATACAATAAAAAAGGACTCGACTTAAAAAACTATCACATTAAAATTACAATGGTTGGGAAAATTGAAGAGGTGTTTAGTTTGCTTTTTGGTTAGATCATTTTAATTTTAAAAACGTGTGTAACTTTTAAAATAGAATATAGAATGATGAAAAATTTCTTTTCAAACGTCAGCCAGATATTTTTGTTTTTAATACTATTTCCCTTTTCCTCCTCTGCTCAGGAAAAAGGAAGTTTTGTTTTTCGCGGACAAGTACAAAAGGCGGATAAAATTAAAAAACGAGATGTGTCGTTAGCCAATGCTACCGTGGAATTATATAAGAATGAAATAAAAATAAAATTTGTAAAAACAGGTAAAGATGGAGAGTTTGAATTCACAGATCTTGAATATGGAACTATTTATAAAGCAGTTTTTAAATCATCCGGTTGCATAGAAATGTTTTTGCTTATTGATGCAAATGTTCCAGCGAAAAAATTAGTGAATAAGTTAGGAGTACAATCTAATTTTATTATGTATGATACACATGATAAAGAAATTAACAGTAAAAAATTCAATTATCCTTTCATGAAAATTGCATTTAATGGTAAAGACCTTGCTATTGATGATAAGTACATAAAAGACTTTAATAATGATATCATTCCGGAAATGCAAGCTGATGAACAAAAATCATTAGCGGATCAAAAGTTGTTGGCTGAAAAACAAGTAAAGGAAAAACAGGAAGCCGAGCAGAACGAGAAGAAAAGAAAAGAGGAAGATGAACTAAGGAAGAAAATGATAAAGATTGCAGGAAAGTTGCTTGTAGGAGAAAACCCTTCAAAACCTATTGTCAATGTTAATGTAATGTTGGTAAATGATAAACAAGAAGTTGTTCAAAACACTACAACTAATTTTATGGGTTCGTTTGTGTTCAATGTTTTTTTGCCCGGAAATAATTATAGTATCAAAGTAGATGAAAGTAACAACCAGGTTCCGCCAAATGCTATAGTTATTTTTACCGGTAAAAATGACAAAGAAGTAGGGGTTATGAATGCTGATATCAAAGGGAAGTTTGTATTTAAAATTTTCCCGAATAATGTTAATATAATATCATTAATAACGCTGGATGATTCGGAATTGAAAATAGATATCAAAGGAAAATTGTTATCAGGTGATGACCCGGCAAAAAAACCTTTGATAAATGTAAAAGTGAACCTGATGAATAAAACAGCTGAAATCATTCAATCTTCTAAAACAGATAAAGATGGTTTGTTTGTGTTCAAATATATTGGGGTTGATAAGAATTATATTATTTCCCTCGATGAAACCGATCCGCAGATTTCTTTGCTTAAAAAATTGATATTGGCGGATGAAAAAGGAAATACTGTGAAAGAAGTGCAATCAGATAAAGACAAACATTTTAAGTTTGAACTTCTTCCGAATGAAGTAAACAAGATGGGTAAAATGTATGTGGATGATCCATGGTTAAAAATAATGGATCCAAGAGTTACTTTGGTTGATGGCCTTGTTATTAGTGAAAATGTTTATTTTAATGTGAATGATGAAAAGCTTCTGCCTGATGCAAAGCAAACCTTAGATAAGGTAATAGCAATTATGAATGGTGTTCCTGATGTTTCTATAGAGATCAGTTCACATACAGATTCCCAGGGTGCGGATGATTATAATTTGAAGTTATCGGAGAGGAGAGCTAAAGCAGCTGTGGATTATATGGTGTCTCATGGTATCAGCGCTACACGCATTACAGGAAAAGGTTATGGTGAAACCCGCTTACTTAACAAATGTTCCAATGGTGTGAAATGCACCGAAGAAGAACATGCAAAAAACAGAAGGTTGGAATTTAAAGTGATTAAGAAATAAAAAAGTTCGATACTTTCTGTCATTCTGATTTGTGGATTAGAACAAAATTACCAAGGAGCTTTTCACAATTAAAGCAATCTTACTATTGAGTATTAATGAGATTGCTTCACTCATATCTGGTTTGTAATTACGTTACGTCCTAAATTAAAATTTAAACCCCAACTTCTCCCTCACACGTTTTAATGTTGCTTGCGCAATTACACGCGCTTTACTAGCGCCAATTTTAAGTTTTGCATCCAGCTCTGAACGGTTATTCATGAAGTGATCATAATATTCACGTTGCGTTTTAAATTTTTCCAACATCAATTCATACAAAGCAGTTTTTGCATGTCCATAACCATAACCACCTTTTAAATAATTAATTCTCATCTCAGCAACCTGTTGTTCGTTTGCAATTAATTTATACAATGCAAATACATTGCAGGTGTCAGGATTTTTTGGCGCTTCCATAGGAGTAGCATCCGTAACAATACTCATTATAATTTTTTTCAATTCTTTTTCAGGAAGAAAAATATTGATAAAATTATTTAATGACTTACTCATTTTTTTTCCATCAATACCCGGGACGAGCATCACTGTTTCATCAATTTTTGCTTCGGGTACAACAAATACATCACCATATTTGTGATTGAATTTTTCCGCAATATCGCGCGTCATTTCAAGATGCTGGAGCTGGTCTTTGCCCACTGGAACAGAATTTGCGTCATACAAAATTATATCAGCAGCCATTAATACAGGATATGTAAATAAACCTGCGTTCACATCCGCTAAACGTTCTGATTTATCCTTGAATGAATGCGCATTTGCCAACATGGGAAATGGAGTAAAACAATTTAAGTACCAAGTCAATTCACATACTTCAGTAACATCGCTTTGACGATAAAAAATATTTTTATCCGTATCAAAACCAAAAGCTAGCCAGGCAGCAGCAACTGCGGCAGTGCTTTCTTTTATAAAAGTTGCATCTTTAATCGTGGTTAACGCATGCAGATCCGCAATAAAAAAAAGCGATTCGTTACCGGCTTGTTTTGAGAGTTCAATTGCAGGCATGATTGCACCAAGGATATTTCCTAAATGTGGAATATTAGTGCTTTGAACTCCTGTTAGTATTCTAGACATTTAATTCGTGTTTTTTAGTTCGTAGCTCACAGTAGTTGAGAGTTTAATTCTCCGAACACCAACTATTAACTTCGAACTCTCGTCAAAGATACTGTTTATTTAAAATTAATAGGAACCCTAAAATTAGTACTTTTATGCTCTAATGAAGTACCTGTTAATTATACCGCGTGCACTTTGGAAAACGTTATTCCTGCTCAACTTTGTCTTGAGCCTTATTGTATTATTTCCTCTGTTTTATATTTTTCTTTTGAAAGAAAAATGGTTCCCTAAAGCCTTTTTATTATTTAAATTTTGGGCACGTTGGATATTAACTATTCCCGGACTATTTGTTAAAGTAACTTATAAAATTTCTAAAAACGATTTGCCCCAACCTGCTGTCTTTTGTTCCAATCATGTTTCTTACCTGGATATAATTTCAAGCTACCTTGCAATTCCGAACTACTACGTTTTTATGGGCAAACAGGAATTGGATAAAGCTCCATTATTTCGGATATTTTTTAAAGAAATGAATATTCTGGTGGACCGTAAAAGTAATGTTGCTTCACACAGGGCTTTTTTACGTGCCGGCATCGACATTGAAAAAGGACACAGTGCTTTTCTTTTTCCTGAAGGTACCACTTCAAGTGAAGGTAGATTGCGTGGATTTAAAAATGGTGCTTTTCGTTTAGCGATTGAAAAACAAGTTCCTATTGTACCCATTACATTTTTAAATAATTGGAAACTATTGCAAATGGGCGGGTTTTTTAAAGCGTATGGAAGACCCGGTATTTGCAGGGTCGTAGTCCATGAACCTATTTCTACTCTTGGAATGACGGAAAATGATTTAGTATCTTTGCGGACGAAAGTGTATGATATTATTCAGAATGAGTTGAATGAGTATAATAATAAAATTTATACGAAATTAATTTCAGCAATATAAAAGAACAGAAGAATTCGTGAAATTTGTGTCAAAAAATACAGTATGAAAATAGATAACGAAACAGTAGATAAAATAGCACACCTGGCACGTTTGGAATTTGAGAACGAAGCCAAAGAGCAGATCATTAAGGATATGAATAATATGCTTGCATTTGTTGAGAAATTAAATGAATTAGATACCACCAATATAGAACCATTGATATATATGAATGATGAGGTGAATGTATTACGCGAAGATGAAGTAAAACATGATATTACTCAACAAGAAGCATTAAAAAATGCTCCTCAACATGATTCCGATTATTTCAAAGTGCCTAAGGTGATTGATAAGTAGGACAAATTTTTAACTTGTCAGGCTAACATTAAACAGGTTGAAAACCTGTTTAATAACCAATCCTTCTCCAAATATCTTCCGTGTGATACGTAATAATAATGTTTGCGCCTACGAGTACAAACGCATTGTTGCCCTGGGGTTTACAGAAGGTAATGAAACAAGAATAGTCTTTTATTAATATGAAGGATTTTTGGCGTCAAACTATTTACCTATATTTAAAAATAAATTACCTTTTATCCTATTTATTATAGGAAGCAAAAAATGTCAAATTTCTAAAATGATATCCGAAAGAAATAAAAAAATTAGAAAGTGGGTCTTACGAATTTTAGGAGCGCTGTTTTTACTTCCTATTATGCTTTTTTTGCTGGTGTATTTTGGGGCATTCGGTAAATTGCATACAAAAGAAGAACTGAAAAATATACAAAACTATCTTGCTACAGAAGTTTATGCTGAAGGAGGAGAAGTGCTTGGAAAATATTATTGGGAAAATCGCAGTATCACGGATTATAAACATATCCCGCATTTCCTTATCGAAGCGCTTATCGCGACTGAAGATGCCCGTTTTTATGAACACAATGGAGTTGATACTAAGGGGCTTTTGCGTGTATTTTTTAAAACGCTTTTAATGCGTGAAAAGAAATCAGGCGGAGGAAGTACCATCGGACAGCAACTTGCAAAAAATTTATTTAAAAGACAGCGTTATGGTATTCTTACCATGCCGGTCAATAAAATAAAAGAAGCCATTCATGCGGTACGTTTCAATAGTGTTTATACCCAGGACGAAATTTTAGTATTGTATTTGAATACTGTATCTGTTGGCGAAGATACTTATGGAATAAGGAATGCTTCGATCCGTTTCTTCAGCAAACCACCCGATTCATTAACGATAGAAGAAGGCGCTGTATTAATTGGAATGCTCAAATCACCAACTTTTTATAATCCACGGCTTCATCCTGCAACAGCATTAGTAAGACGGAATGTGGTAATAAATAATCTTGCGGAGCATGGTTATATCAAAAAAGAAGCGGCGGATTCTATAAAAAAAATTCCTTTGACTCTTCAATATAAAAACGCTGGTATGTATGGCGATGTCGCGCCATATTTTCTGATCAATACGGAACAACTTGCTACATCTATATTGGATACGGTAAAGAAATCAAATGGCGAAAAATATAATTTATATGCAGATGGATTAAAAATATATACGACGCTGGATTATCAAATGCAGGAACATGCTGTTGCTGCGATGCAAAAACATATGAAGTATCTTCAAAATTTATTTAACAATTATTGGAAAAATTCAAGCCCATGGGAAAGAAAGAAAAGTGTGATTAGCAATGCGGTAAAAAATTCAAAGCGTTACAAAGCCTTAGTAGAAGCCGGTGTAAAAGATGATGAGATCGCAAAAATATTTAAAGATTCGCTGGAAATGGAAATTTTTGATTGGAATGGAGGACATAAAGCAACACTTTCACCTTTAGATTCTATTAAGTATTACTTGAAAATATTGCACACCGGTTTTCTTGCTATGGACCCTTTTACAGGAAAAATAAAAGTGTGGGTAGGAGGGAACGACTATAGTTTTTTTCAGTATGATCATGTAACATCAACACGGCAAGTGGGAAGTACATTTAAACCCATTGTATATGCCACCGCTATTGAACAAGGGATGAATCCTTGTGAATACATTAAAAATGAGCAGCGTGTGTATGATCAGTTTGGTGGCTGGTCGCCGGGCAACGCTGATGGAAAATACGGAGGGAAATATTCCATGAAAGGCGCTTTAGAAAATTCTGTGAATGTAGTATCAGTAGAAGTATTGTTAAGAGCAGGAATTGGCAATGTTATACACACGGCAAGAAACATGGGTATTGAAAGTGAAATTCCCGCGGTACCTTCAATCGCCCTTGGGGTAGCAGATATTAGTTTACTGGAAATGGTGAAAGCTTATTGCGCTTTTCCTAACGGAGGAAAAAGTGTAGAATCTGTCTATATAACCCGCATAGAGAATGCGCAGGGGGAAATACTTTATAAAGCGAAAAACACGTATAAAAGTAAAAGAGTTATTTCAAAACAAACGGCTTATTATATGACCGAGATGTTGAAAGGCGTTATCAATGAAGGAACGGCCAGCCGCATCAGAAGCACGTATGCGCTTTCAGGTGAAATGGCAGGGAAAACGGGAACAACACAATCGCAAGCGGATGGTTGGTTTATTGGATATACTTCCGGATTAGTTGCAGGCGTTTGGGTAGGTGCCGAAAACCCTGCGGTACATTTTAATTCAACATTATATGGACAAGGCGCTTCTATGGCACTGCCAATTTGGGCATACTTTATGCAGAAGTGTAAAAGTGATGTTAATTGCAAAAAATGGGTGACTGGTAAATTTAATTTTGGAGATGAATTAATACCTATTCCGGAATGTGTTTCTTTCAAGGAAGACAACATATTTAATAAAATTGCAAATTGGTTTTCAAACAATAAAAAAGACAAACCGGCAGAAGAGGAAAAAACGGAAAAAGAAAAAACGAAAAAAAGATTTAGGCTCTTTGGAAAATAAAGTATAAAAACCAAACAGTTTCTTAATATTAATATTTATAAAAAAACATCATTATTTTTAAACGATGTTTTTTATTCGTTCTGTTTATTTTTAATTTTGAATTCCGCAAGGGTATGCTGTAAAATTTTAGATTTGTATATCCGAACCATTTAAAATACATTTGCTCAAAGCCTTAGCTTATTAGAATAATAGTTACAACACGGCTGAATTTATATTTACAAAATTATGAAGAGATTTTTAGGACTTTTATTTGCTGCAACATTATTTGCGGGTTATATCATCCCTTCAAAGGATTCAAATAAAATACTTTGGAGTAAAGACTATTCATTGCAATGGAAAGATTTTAAAGGCCCTGCTAGAGAAAATGCGGGATATGATGCTATGACAGCTTACTCAGTAGAATCAGGTAAAGAGAATGATAAATTCGGTATATTTTGTTATTTCGAAAAAAATAAATCATGGCGTATTAAAAAAAAGGAAAGCGATTTTTTATTAAAACACGAACAATATCATTTCAATCTTGCCGAGGTATATGCCCGTAAGATCAGAAAACAAATAATAGAATTAGATTTATTGAAAGATCCGAAACAGTTGGATAAAGTTTTTAAAGAAAACCTTAAACAGTTAGAGATCGATCAAAAAGCGTATGATAAGGAAACGAATCACTCAAAAATTCCTGAACCGCAGGTAAAATGGGAAAAAAATATTGATGAACAATTACAGGAATTAGTTAATTTTTCAAACCCATCAGCTGAGTAATAATTTCCATTATTTTTTCATGAATTCAATGACCTCCGCGTACGCTTTCTTTCGGGGGGTAAGAAATATCTAAAGATCATTCCCACATGCTCTGTATTTTTAACCTTTATCAGTTATTAAAAGTTTAAACGCGTTACATATTTTATTAAAAAAAATAGGGTGTTGAAAACTCAACACCCTGTTTTTACAAAGATTATTTCGGAAATTAATCTACGTTATCGTGTAAAAAAGAGTTGTTTGGTTTGATCTCCACTTTTTTCTCTTCATTTTCTGTCAACGTATAACGTGATACTTGTGATTCAGATGAATGTGGTGTTGAGTCTAAATTTACATTTCTTCTTTTATAAGCAGGCTCATTTTCCAGTTCTGATAAGCCATTTGGCGATTTTAATTTAAAGCTTAATTCTTTTAGTTTAGCAACACGGTCCTGTGCTTTTTTCAATTGTTCATCACTTTGAACTTTTGCTATAATGGTATTTTGCTCTTCTTTATTTTCAATCACGTTTTCTTCAGTTGAAGCAGCAATTGTAAATGGATCTTCTATTGTTATATTATCATTACCAATTGTAACTTCAAATTCAACCACAGGCAATGATTTCTCTTCAACTTCTGCAACAATTGGTTCTTCTTCCCTTATAAAGACAAATGGTTCAGGTGTTTTTATAACTTCTTTTTCTTTTACTTCACTAACTATTTCTTCAACTATTGACGGAGATTCTTCCTCTTTAATGAAAGTTTCTTCAACCGATAATGTAAGTTCTTCTACAGAAGTATTTTCAGTAACCTCGAAAACAACTTCAGCTATAATAGGAGTAGATTCGATAGTTATTTGTGCCACATTAGGAGCAGCCTCAACTACCGGTGGACTGACTTTAGCGACGGGCATTATAGGCGCTTCTGTTTTTACATCATCCATTAATGAGAATACTTTTCTTGCAGGAGCTTTCTCTGTTTGAATTCCTACATCAGCTTTAGAATTAAATCCGGTAGCGATAATGGTAACATTTACTTTATTACCTAATGACAGGTCCACACCATAACCTTTAATTACCTCAGCAGTCATACCGGCAGCATCTTGTATGTAATCAGTGATTTCACCGAACTCATCCATCGTAATCTCATCTTCACCACAGGTAACATTTACTAATACGTAACGTGCGCCTTTAATATTGCTGTCATTTAATAATGGTGAGGACATCGCTTGTTCAACAGCGCGTAATGCTCTGAATTCTCCTGATGCCTGGGCTGAACCCATAATAGCTACACCGCTATCTTTCATTACTGTTTTCACATCATTGATATCCGTATTTATCTGTAATGTAGTAGTAATAATATCAGCGATACCTTTTGCAGCTGTTGCTAAAATATCATCAGCATGTCCGAATGCTTCGGTTACTTTTAAATTACCATAGATCTCACGTAATTTATCATTGCTGATCACAAGTAATGTATCCACATTTTGTTTCAGGGCATTTAATCCTTCATCGGCTTGGAGTTTACGTTTTTTACCTTCAAATCCAAATGGAATGGTTACAATACCAACAGTTAAAATCCCCATTTCTTTAGCAGCTTGTGCAATGATAGGTGCTGCCCCTGTTCCTGTACCACCCCCTAAACCGGCTGTGATAAATACCATTTCGGTATTTTTTGATAGCAATGCTTTTACTTCTTCAATATTTTCGATGGCTGCGTTTTTACCAACTTCCGGCAGCGAGCCGGCACCACGGCCTTTGGTTAAACTTACACCCAATACTATTTTTAATGGAACAGGGCTCACATCCAATGCTTGCTGATCGGTATTACAAACAATAAAATCAACACCTTTAATGCCTTGTTTATACATATGGTTGACAGCGTTGCTTCCGCCGCCGCCGACTCCAATTACTTTGATAATTGAAGAGTGGTCCTGAGGTAAATCGAATTTCATCATATTGTTTTATTTAAAATGGTTGATATTATTGCTTTTCAGCCGATATTATTTTCACCGGTATAAATTTGCCTCTTTTTTTAATGTAGAATTAACATGCTTCCTCTTAGTTACTAACTTTGCAGTGTTAATTTCGACACCTTTTTGCGTCCATCAAACTCTCTGAGACAGGCTCAGATTGATTATGCGCAGTTCCGTCACTCTTAACTCAAAAAGCACTGTTAAGCTGAATCATCATCAAAAAACTTTTTTAATTTATCTAAAAAGCCTGTTGATTTTTCTTCTGAATGCCCTTTAATTGTTGTTGTACTTGTTATGCTATTTTTCTTACTTTGTTTTTCAAGGGTTTGTAATCCTTTCATAACAAGTCCTACAGCGGTTGCAAACATCGGGCTGGCAACATCCTGTGTCCCTTTTGCCAAATGCTCATTCGGATAACCTACCCGCGTATCCATTCCGGTAATGTATTCCACTAATTGTGGAACATGTTTCAACTGGGCTCCACCACCCGTAACTACAATCCCTGCGATCAGTTTTTTTTCGTACCCGGAATTTTTAATTTCATAATACACATGTTCTACAATTTCTTCCATGCGTGCTTGTATGATCGCTGATAAATTTCGTACTGAAATTTCTTTGTGAGCACGACCTCTTAATCCCGGAATGGAAACTATTTCGTTCTCCTGATTCTCACTTGCCAAAGCTGAACCAAATTTTATTTTTAATAATTCTGCCTGGTTTTTTATAATAGTACAGCCTTCTTTAATATCTTCCGTAATTACATTTCCACCAAATGGAATTACAGCAGTATGACGGATTATTCCATCCTGGAAAATAGCAATGTCCGTTGTTCCGCCTCCAATATCAACCAATACAACTCCTGCTTCTTTTTCTTCAGAACTTAATACAGCATCTGCGGAAGCGAGAGGTTCCAATGTTAATTCAGAAACTTCTAAACCTGCTTTGTGAACGCATTTATAAATATTTCGTGCAGCAGCAATTTGCCCTGTGATGATGTGAAAATTGGCTTCCAGACGGATCCCAGCCATACCGATGGGATTTTTAATTCCTTGTTCATTATCAATAATGTATTCCTGAGGAAGCACATGAATAATTTCTTCACCAGGCTGCATCATCAATTTAAACATATCATCGATCAAGGAGTCTATATCTTTTTGCGCAATTTCTTCTTCAATATTTGAACGTGTTTTGCTGCCACGACTTTGCATACTTTTTATATGTTGCCCTGCAATGCCTACATTCACTACTTTAATATCTACTCCCGATTTAGTTTCGGCTTCAGCTACGGCAGCGCGAATGGATTGCACAGTCTGGTCAATATTTTGAACTACGCCACGTGCAACACCAAATGACTCGGATTTCCCCATTCCCAGTATTTCAATTTTTCCGAATTCATTTCTGCGGCCTACAATAGCCACAATTTTTGTTGTTCCGATGTCCAAGCCTACTACAATTTCTGATGGTTCCATTGTTATATTATTTAATTAGTTCTTTCTGATTTAATAACTCATTACTATTTAGCCGCCAAAAATAGAACGCTGATGACGCTGAATTGTTATGATTAGATATGATTTGTTTAATTTTTTTATATCTGTGTTATCATAAATCATCTGCGTTATGCGTTCCATTGTGATTCTGTTTTTTTGTACAAACAATCTGATTTTTAAATTTTAAATTTATTGTTGAATATTTGTACCACCAACCTGTAGTATTTAAGCCTTGCTGATAAAAGGTTAGCAGCTTTTTAAATTTTTCATCCATTGAAGTTGTATCGCCAAAAATTATTTTTTCATCGCCTACCATTGGCACTAATTCCATATCTTTATCACTATTTATATAGATTTGCTGGATTTGCGCTTTCCAGAATTCGTCTTCATTGATATAACTTGTCATTGCGTATAGTTCATCCAACATACTGTTTACTCTCATCGAACTATCTTTTCCAATTTGTTCAATAGAATACATGTATCGTTTAGCATACGGTTCTAAAATAATTCCATTTGCCACTAATACTTTTGCGGTGTATTTATCTGAAAGTGGCATTAATTTTCCTTCACTATCTATATAATAACTATCACCATTGGCATTGATAACACGTAGTACTGGTTTGCGTTGTTTTATCTCCACTTTTACTTCACCATTCACAGTCATGTACACTTCAGCATTAGCGATATCCGCATGACTGTTCAATGCATGCTCTAATGCAGGAATATTTACAGTTGATTTCGGTTGACCGATAATTGAATCCCCTCTGTCACGAATCAATTGCTGAATATCCATTTTATTTAAAAAATATAAGTCATCATCTTGGTTTACTCTAATATCAAGGCTTTTGCAAGGCAATGAATCCTGTTCTTTGTTTACAAAACCCATACTTAACAACAAGCCGATAATTAAAACCGACCATATTGTAATAAATGCTATTTTTTTAAATTTTTTCAATTATAATTCAACCTAATAATATTTACCCTTCCCACAATCTTCGACTACGCTCAGATTGACTGTCACACTGAGCGTAGTCGAAGTGTGTGTTATCTTTTTTAAAATAATTTATTCTTCAACGGTTCTACGAACGTATCAATATCACCGGCTCCTAATGTGAGCAACACATCTAACTTTCGTTTACTTACTTCTTCCACCAACTCTTCTTTACTACAAATACTTTTATTCGTTGATCTCATTTTATCCAGTAGCATTTGTGAATTCACTCCTTCAATCGGTAATTCACGTGCGGGATAAATTTCCATAAGAATACATTCATCTAACAGGTCGAGGCTTCGGGCAAACTCATCCGCGAAATCGCGTGTTCGTGAAAATAAATGCGGCTGAAATATTCCGGTAATTTTTTTATTCGGGTACATTTCCTTTGCAGAACTGATGCAGGCTTTTAATTCTTCTGGATGATGTGCGTAATCATCAATAAAAATTAATTTGTCTGTTTTTATTTGGTAATCAAATCGCCTTTTTACCCCACAGAATGAACTTAGTGCCTTGCGGATGTTATCTTCTGAAATACCCATTTCACAGGCAACAGCAACAGCAGCTATTGAGTTTTCTACGTTATGCAAGCCCGGTAACCCTAAGGTTATATCATAAAATACATTTGTAGGAGTAACTACCTCATAATGATAAGCTCCATCTTTAATTTCAATTTCTTGAGCAAAATAACCTGCTGTAGGATCACTAACAGAATACGTAATTGCTTTTTTTGAGGCATTTATTTTAGATACAATACTTTTTTTTAAGATCAATTTTGATTTTACCTGACTCGCGAATAATGAATAGGACTCCTGCATGTATTTTTCATTACCGTAAATATCTAAATGATCCGGATCAACGGAAGTTATTACTGCTATTTCAGGATGTAGTGTTAAGAATGAACGATCGTATTCATCGGCTTCTACTACTATTAAATCGTTAGTTGTCAGTTGTTGGTTGTTAGTTTTCAGATTTGAGCTCAACAATAAATTAGTACCATAATTTTGTGTAATACCACCTAAAAATGCAGACGGATCAAGCCCTGCAGTTTTTAAAATATGAGCGATCAATGATGATGTTGTTGTTTTACCATGCGTTCCGGCCACAGCGATTGTATGTGAGGTGGATGTTATCATCCCCAATACTTCTGCACGTTTTTTAATGTTAAACCCATTTAAACTAAAAAAAACATACTCGCTGTGGTCTTTTGGAACGGCAGGCGTATATACGATTAAAATGTTTTCTGTATCATAAGGAAGTTCTTTAATCGCTTTTGGTATAAAACGAATATTATCTTCGAAATGAATATCGATTCCTTCAGCAATTAATTCATCCGTAAGTTTGGTCGGAGTTTTATCATAGCCGCTCACATTTTTGCCCATAGCTTTAAAATAGCGTGCTAGTGCGCTCATGCCGATGCCGCCGATACCAAGGAAATAAACATATTTTATGTTACTCAATTCCATTTGTTGTTGTTCTTATCACTTACAACTTATAACTTATCACTTATCACTTCTTACTATTAATCAAACTCAGTACTTCATTTGCTATCACATTTGCGGAATCATGAAAAGCAAGCCTTGCAATGTTTTCAGATAACTTGTAACATTTCTCCGGATCATTTAGTAACGCGAATGTTTCATTACATAATTGCTCACGAGCATCTGCATCTTTTATTAAAACGGCTGCATTATACGTTACTAATGCCATTGCATTTTTTGTCTGATGGTCTTCCGCTGCATTAGGCAAAGGAATTAAAATACACGGTTTTTTTACCAAACATAATTCCGACACTGAACTTGCTCCTGCACGTGATATCACGATATCTGCCACAGCATACGCATGATCCATTTTTTGAATAAAATCAAATGCAGTAATTCCTTTACCTTCATATTTAGCAACCGCTTGTTTGGCTGTTTCATAAAACCCTTTGCCTGTCTGCCATACTAACTGAATATTATTTTGAGTAAATGTTTCCAAACATTTTATAATGCTCTCGTTAATAGTACGCGCGCCTAAGCTTCCTCCGATCACTAAAATTATTTTTTTATCAGAACGTAAATCAAATGTTTCCAATCCTCTGTCACGTTTGCCTTCTAAACCCAATATGTCCTGTCTAACAGGGTTACCTGTTAAAAGAATTTTTTCCTTCGGAAAATATTTTTCCATTCCTGAATAGGCTACACAAATTTTATTTACTTTTTTCGCGAGAATTTTATTTGTTATCCCCGGATATGAGTTTTGTTCCTGGATCAATGTAACAATGCCTTTATTTGCAGCAACCTGTAACATGGGACCGCTTGCGAAACCACCAGTACCAATCACCGCGTTTGGATTAAATGATCTTAAAATTTTTTTCGCTCTCATCAAACTACTGATCACTTTAAATGGAAAAGCTAAATTTGATAGTGTCAGTTTACGTTGAAAACCACTGATCCAAAGTCCTTCGATCTTGTAGCCCGCCGCAGGAACTTTTTCCATTTCCATTTTTCCCTCAGCGCCAACAAATAAAAATTCCGTATCAGGCCGTAACCCTTTAATAGCGTTAGCAATAGCGATAGCAGGAAAAATATGCCCACCTGTACCGCCTCCACTTACTATAATTTTAAGCGGTTTCAAGCTGGCCTCCTTCTTTAGCAATTTCGGTTTCACCGCTAATACTTAATATCATTCCTATAGCAATACTTGTGAACCAAATAGATGTTCCGCCCATACTTATTAATGGCAGAGGCTGACCGGTTACCGGAAATAAATTTACAGCCACAGCCATATTTACCATGGCTTGAAATACCAAACTAAATGTCAATCCTATAGCAAGTAAACTGCCAAATGTTCGTTCACTTCTATTGGCAATGCGTACTCCGCGAAATAATAAAATAACATACAAGAACACAATCACGATGGCTGAGATCAAGCCCCATTCTTCTATTACAATAGCAAAAATAAAATCAGATGATGCTTGTGGTAAAAAATTGCGTTGCATACTATTACCCGGACCCTTACCAACAATGCCACCTGTAGCGATGGCGATCTTTGCTTGTTCGGCTTGGAAATTACTTTCGCTATCACCTTTTCTGAAATTTTCAATTCGTGCTTTCCAGGTTTCTCCACGTTTGATGACCGTTGGAAAATTAAATATCAATACAATTAATAATGCTACAAATACAATTCCTGAACCAATAAGTAAAAGCAAATGTTTTGCATTCACTCTTCCAATAAACATCAATACCAGGCAGGTTAAAAATAATAATGCTGCCGTAGAAAAATTCGCGGGTAAGATCAGCGCACAAATAATTAGAATAGGAGTTACGATAGGTAAAAATGCTTGTCTGAAATCCTTGATCACACTTTGTTTGACAGATAACATACGGGCTACATATGTTATTAAAGCAAGCTTTGCGAAATCTGATGTTTGAAACGTTAATGATGTCCCTGGGATTGCCAACCAACGGCTTGCTTCACCGGCACTCACACCTTTTAACAATGTATAAAGTAATAGTGGGGCTGCTAAAAAAATAGCAATCTGCGATATGCGTGAAAAGTAAGAATATTTTACTTTATGAATAAAATACATTAAAAAAATTCCCGAGCCTACAATAAAAATATGTTTTATTAGATAAGATGCTGTATCACCTTCTCTATAACGATACGCCAATGCTACAACTGAACTATAAACTACCAATACAGACAATAAAGAAAGCAGCAATACGATTGTCCAAATTACTTTATCACCTTTTATGTGCTTAAACAAATTCATTTTCTTGGTAAGCTATTTACATATGATTTAAACTCATTACCTCTTGTTTTATAATTATCAACGGAATTATTACATGCAGGTGAAAACAATACTGCATCTCCTGATTTTGCATAACAGGAAGACAATACAACTGCCTCACTAATTGATGCAGCTTTCGTAAAAAGCATAGAGTGCCATGAATAATGTTTCAATATTTCATCACTATAATTCCCTAAGTAAATGATTGCGACTACTTTTTGTTTCACTTGCTGAGATAATGTGGAATAATCATTTCCACGATCCCCTCCTCCAGTGATAAGTACTACAGAGGTTTCAATTTTCTCTAATGAATTCCTTGTAGCGGTTAACCGGATAGATTTTGCATCGTTGATGTAAGTGATACCATTCACTTCTGCAACGAACTCTAACTGATGCTCATCACCAGATGATTGAACTCGTTGGCGTGATAACAACGCATTCTCCTGCTGTGTTTCATTATTTTTTATTTTTTCTAACATTTTTTTATTTTTTAGAACACCAACACATTATTTATTTATAATGCTCGAACGGCTTGTTTAAACTGCGTTCCACGATCTTCATAATTTTCGAATAAATCGAAACTGGCGCAAGCAGGTGATAATAAAACAGTATCCCCTTTCTTTCCTAATTTATACGCTTGAGCTACTGCTTCTTTCGCAGATTTGGCTTCCAGGATAGTTTCCACTTTTGCGCCAAATGCTTTGATGATTTTTTTGTTATCGGCACCGAGACAAATGATCGCTTTTACTTTTTCTTTTACAAGATCATTCAACATGGAATAATCATTTCCTTTATCAACACCTCCCAAAATAAGGATTACAGGGTTATTCATACTTTCAAGGGCATACCAGGTTGAATTTATATTGGTAGCTTTGGAGTCGTTGATAAACTCGATACCATGAACATTGCCAACTAATTCTAAACGATGGTCAATGTTATGAAAATCAGAAAGGCTTTCACGAATTATTTCTTTTCTGATCTCTACTAATTTCCCGGTAACTCCTGCCGCCATGGAATTATAGATGTTGTGTTTACCTTGTAGCGCTAGTTCTTGTAGTGTCATAAATAAGGGATTAGAGTTGTTTGTGTTTATTACGAGTTCATTTTTTTCATTTAAGTATGCGCCTTGCTCTACTTTTTGTTTGATCGAAAAAGGGTATTGTTTTGCTTTAATTGTTTTTTTTTTAATTTCTTTTGCCGTTACCGGATCATCTATGCAATAAATGAATGCATCCGCTTCTGTTTGATTTTGTATTATTCTGAATTTTGAATCCGCATAATTTTCTAGTTTATAATCATACCTGTCTAAATGATCCGGTGTGATATTTAGTAACACCGCTATATCAGCTTTAAAATCAACCATCCCATCCAACTGAAAACTGCTTAACTCGATCACGTAATAATCAAAATCATTTTCTGCCACCTGCATTGCAAAACTTTCCCCTACGTTACCAGCGAGGCCCACATTTAATCCTGCTTTTTTGAACATGTGATAAGTCAGTAATGTTGTTGTTGTTTTTCCATTACTTCCGGTGATGCATATTTTTTTTGCTTTTGTATATCGTCCAGCAAATTCAATTTCTGAGATCACCGGGATATTTTTTTTGTTCAATGCCTTTACCAATTCTGTTTTATCAGGGATGCCAGGGCTTTTAACTACCTCATCAGCATTTAATATCAGCGCATCCGTATGCTTTTCTTCTTCCCATTTAATTCCATATTTTGAAAGAACGTTCTTGTATTTATCTTTTATTTTTCCTTTATCAGAAAGAAAAACATCAAAACCTTTTTTTTGTGCGAGTACTGCGGTACCCACGCCGCTCTCTCCTCCGCCAAGTATTACTAAGCGTTTCATGTTATCTCAATTTCAATGTTACGATGGTTAATACCGCCAACATAATTCCTATGATCCAAAAACGCGAAACAATTTTTGCTTCATGCATTCCGAGTTTTTGATAATGATGATGTAAAGGCGCCATTTTAAACAAGCGGTTTTCGCGGGCGAATTCAACCCCAAATTTTCTTTTCAATTGTTTGAAATACATGACCTGCATTACTACAGATAAATTTTCTACAAGAAAAATTCCGCAGAGAATAGGAATAAGAAGTTCTTTACGGATTGCGATCGCGAATACAGCAATTATTCCTCCTAATGCTAAACTACCTGTATCGCCCATGAATACTTGTGCAGGAAAAGAGTTATACCACAAGAATCCGACACAACCTCCGACAAATGCCGCGATAAATACAACAAGTTCTCCTGAATTGGGGATATACATAATGTTGAGATAATCTGCGAATACAGTGTTACCGGAAACGTAAGCGAGTATGCCCAAAACAACCCCTATGATCGCAGATGTTCCTGTAGCTAATCCATCAATACCATCTGTAATATTCGCGCCATTGGATACCGCAGTTACAATAAGAATTACAAAAGGAATAAAAACCAGCCAAGCCCATTTTTTATACTCGTCACCAAGAAAAGAGAGTAGTGAAGAATAATCGAATTCATTGTCCTTCACAAATGGGATGGTAGTTTTCATTGATTTGGTTTCTTCTGATGAATACACCGGCATTTTTGGTGTAAAACTGGTACCATTCATTACATCATTGGAATATGCATTTGAACCGCTTGTGAAAATTTTTTCCTTTACTACTACACCATCATTAAAATACAGCGTGGTGCCTACAATTAAACCGATCCCAATTTGTCCGAGTATTTTAAATTTCCCGTGTAACCCTTTTTTATCTTTTTTGAAAACTTTGATGTAATCATCTATAAAACCAATTGCACCCAACCATACAGTTGATACCAACATCAAAATGATATATACATTATGTAATTTCGCGAACAATAATGTGGGTAGTACAATGGCTGAAAGTATAATCAAACCGCCCATTGTAGGAGTCCCTTTTTTTTGCATTTGCCCTTCTAATCCAAGGTCGCGAACGGTTTCGCCAACTTGTTTTCTTTGTAACAAGTCAATGATACGTTTACCAAATACCATCGAGATTAGCAAGGATGTGATGAGTGCCATCGCCGCGCGGAATGAGATGTAATGAAACACGCCGGCTCCCGGAAGATCAAACTGTTTGTGTAAAAAATCGAATAAATAGTAAAACATTATTTTTCAAATAATTTTAAATTTTCCTGTAACACCAGCATATCATCAAAGGGATGCTTTACTCCTTTTATTTCTTGGTATTTTTCGTGCCCTTTGCCTGCCACAAGTACTATGTCTCCTAGTTTTGCAATGGAACACGCTGTTTTTATCGCTTCATTTCTATCAGTAATTGAAAGAGTTTTTTTTCGGTTTACTGCATCAACTCCCTTTTGCATTTCTTTAATAATTGCGTCAGGATTTTCACTGCGAGGGTTATCGGAAGTAAGAATTACTTTGTTGCTCAGGTCACATGCTATTTTAGCCATCATCGGTCGTTTTGCAGCATCTCTATCGCCACCGCATCCAACCACAGTTATTACCTGCTCATTCCCTGTGCGTATATCTTTGATTGTTTTCAATACATTTATTAATGCATCCGGAGTATGCGCGTAATCAACAATTCCGATGATCCCATTATCAGTACGCACATATTGAAAACGGCCTTCAACAGAACTTAAACTGCTCAATGTTGTAAGTACATTTGTTTTGTCTTCTTTTAGTAAAATGGCTGTAGCATATACCGCGAGTAGGTTATAAGCATTAAAATTGCCGATGAGTTTACTCCATACTTCGTTATTATCAATATTCAAAAGCAAACCACTGAATTGATTTTCAACCACTTTGCATTTATAATCCGCCATTGAACGAAGCGAATATGTCTTTTTTTTCGCTTTCGTATTTTGCAACATTATTGTTCCATTCGCATCATCCTTGTTGGTTAATGCAAAAGCATCAGCACTTAACGTATCGAAGAATCTTTTTTTAGCTTTTATATATTCATCAAATGTTTTGTGATAATCTAAATGATCATGAGTAATGTTTGTAAAAACTCCACCGGTAAAATGAATTCCGGCAATACGATTTTGAACAACTGCATGCGAACTCACTTCCATAAAACAATGCGTACAACCTTTCCCAATCATTTGATGAAGTAATGTATTTAGTTCAATTGCATCGGGTGTAGTATGTGTTGCAGTGATTACATCGTTGTTAATTTGATTTTTTACTGTAGAAATTAATCCTGTTTTGTACCCTAATTTTTTAAATAAATTGAATAATAATGTTACTGTTGTGGTTTTACCATTGGTACCTGTAATACCTATTAATTTTATATGTTCAGAAGGATTGTCGTAAAAATTACTTGCCACAATACCTAATTCAGCGGAAGTGTCTTTTACTTTTATATATGTAATTTTTTCATTGATATTTTTGGGCAACTCTTCACACAAAATAGCAACAGCTCCTTTCGCGATCGTATCATCAATGTATTTATGGCCGTTACTTTGTGTTCCTTTTAAAGCAACAAACAAACTATCCTTCTCAATTTTGCGTGAATCAAAACTGATCGCTGTGATAGCCAGATTAGTAGAGCCATTCACTTCAATTAATCTTACTTTATATAATATATCTTTTAGTAATTTCAATCGCTGTTTTTATTTTTATATTAATTGCAATATTATTTGTGCTCCTTTAATAAATGCTGTTCCCGCAGGTAATGATTGTGTTGCTACTGCGCCGCTACCTATCAGCTGAACACGCATTCCATTATTTTCTAATAAATACAAAACATCACGCGCTGTCATTCCAACTAAATTTGGAACAATGCCTCGCTTCAATACTTCTTCTGTATTAGTTGTTGATAGATTTATTGAAGTAGAATCCATGTTTGAACCGGAAACCCATTCCGCTTTAGCATCATTTGATCTTGTTGGAACTTTTAATGTTTTAAGTGCAGAAGTAATTTCCTGCTGTGAACCCGATTTTGTTGGAGGCGCTTTTACGGCATATTGCAGTTTCGCTGCATTGATCTCTTTATGGATTTCCAGACTTGTGGAATATACTTTATCGGCAACATCTTTAAATACCGGTCCGGCTACCGCTCCACCATAGTATGAATCTCCGGTGGGAGCACTTACAACTACGATGCAGGAATATTTTGGATTATCAGCAGGGAAATAACCAACGAAGGAAGCTTGATAGGTCATTTTACCTTTCACTATTCCCATTTGCGCTGTACCTGTTTTCCCCGCAATTTGATAATCCGCTGCTTTTAAACTTTTTCCGGTACCATTCAATACAACACCTTCCATCATTTTTTTTGCTTTGTTGACAGTCGCTTGTGAGCAGATGGAAGGATTAATTATTTCAGGATCAAATGTTTTAACAATTTTACCACGATCACGAATTTCTTTGATGAACATCGGACGCATCATTTTTCCGTTGTTAGCGATAGCACTATAAAAAGTCAAAATTTGTAGTGGAGTAATCCTTGATTCATACCCGTAACTTATCCATGGCAACGAAATTGATGACCAGCTTTTATCTTGCGTATTTTTTATATACGGTTTTGCTTCTCCGGGAATGCTTATGCTTAGAGAAGAATTCAAATTCATTTTATACAAGCGATCAATATATTTTTGTGGGTCTTTTGAATAATAACGTGTAATAATTTTTGTAACTCCTACGTTTGATGATTCTTCAAATACTTCCTGAACAGTGATCTTACTTTTTTCAGGATGATGTGAATCGCTGACTTTTGCATTACCATAAAAACATATTCCGTTTCCAATGTCAACGACTTCATCCAGCTTAACATCAAAATCTTCCATCACTGCAATAAGAGAAGGCAATTTGAATGTAGAACCGGGAACCGTTGCAACACCTACTGCGTAATTCAAATTTTCCACGTACATGGAAGTGTCTTTACTGTTGCGTGTAAGATTGGCGATGGCTTTTACCTCACCAGTTTTTATTTCCATCAACACCAAACAACCGTGATCGGCGCCATGTTTTTTCAGGCAATTCATCAATGAATTTTCAGCGACATCCTGTACGTTAATATCAACCGTGGAAACGATGTCGTCACCATCTTCAGGATCCACTTCATTATCATCATTGATCGGCCGCCACACATTTCCCGCAATTTTTTGCATCAAACGATGCCCGCTTACTCCTTCTAAATAATTATTATAAGCGACTTCCAATCCATAAGATTTTCCTGTTCCGTTTTCATTTAATTTGCCTATGGTACGTGCAGCAAGGAATTGGAAAGGACGTTCGCGTTTGTTTGTTTGCAGGTAAATAAACCCTCCACGATTTTTTCCTTTCCGGAGAATGGGGAATTTTTTCATTTTTTGTAGCTCCACATAAGAAACATTCCGTTGCAAAACCATCCATCTATCGCCATTTCTACGCGCTTTTACTAAATTTTTTTTATACTCTTTCCATGATCTGTCTTTGAATAGATGAGATAAACAGAATGCTAAAGAATCAACATTGTCATAAAAAATATCTTTGGTGATACCATCGGTATTTACATCCATCCCTGCTTCATAGTAGGGTAATGAAGTGGCAAGTAAGCTGCCATTTGCGTCATAGATGTTTCCACGAACTGCTTCGATATCAATAAAACGCGTAGAAAAGCTTTCTGCTTGTGCTTTCCATCTGTCGCCTTCAGAAAATTGGATGATAAAAATTTTGGAAATAATAGCGACACCGAAAAGGCATATAAAAAAATATATGAGATATACACGCCACAGTATGTCTTTTTTAATTTCCAACTATCTTAATCTTTTTGAGGAGTTGTGTTAATTGTTTGTACTAATATTTTTTTAGGAGGCACTACCGACTCCTTTATTCCTGTTTGTTGTGCAGCTAATGCTTTAGCCACTTCTGTTTGTTTGCTTTTAATTACCAGTGAATCTTTTACTACTATATATTGTGTTCTCAATTCTTTAATTTCATTTGTTAAGCGATTTACTTTTCTAACCTGATCATCAGCATAATACCCGTTAGCGATATAGCAAATAGAAAGAAAGGATAAGAAAAAAATAAATGGCAAATTCTTTAACGTAGTTTCTTTTGAAAGAAAACTTCCGCTCACAACATTCGCCACAGAGCGTACCACCTTGTTTTCCTTTGCAGGGATTTTAGGTGTTATTGGCTCTTCAGCTTTTGTTTGTTCTTTGAATTTGTTTGTCATTTTTTTATTCACTACAGATTTAACAGATTAACACAGAAACTTTAAACCTGAAATTGTTTTACTTCTTTTCAGCTATTCTTAATTTTGCACTTCTTGCTCTACTATTTTCTGTATTCTCTTCATCACTTGGCACTATTGGCTTACGCGTTATCTGTTTAAATGGTGTTAATTGATTTCCAAAAAAATCTTTCTTTATTTCTCCTTCAAATTTTCCGCTTCGCATTATGTTTTTTACTAACCTGTCTTCTAATGAGTGATAAGAGATCACTACTAATCTTCCTCCGGGTTTCAATACTTCTAAACTTTGCAACAATAATTCCTGTAACACATCCAACTCTTTATTTACCTCTATCCGTAGCGCTTGGAATACTTGTGCGTAATATTGATTTTCACGTCCGCGTTTCACACATTTTTCTATTGCCTTTTTTAGATCATTTACCGTTTCAATTTGTTTTTCTTTTCGTGCGTGAAAAATGGCGTATGCTAATCTTCCCGCATTATTAACTTCTCCATATAATTTGAAAACACGTTTTAACTCTTCTTCACTGTATGTATTCAACACATCTCCCGCTGTCTGTTTTATATTTCTATCCATTCGCATATCCAGTTTCGCATCAAAGCGAATGGAGAAACCTCTATCGGCTTCATCAAACTGATGAGATGAAACGCCTAAGTCGGCGAGCAAACCATCGATTGGAAGCGCGTTGTGCATTCTCAAAAAATTTTTCAGGTACCTAAAATTTTGTTTGATTAACACAAATCGTTCATCCTTAATTGTATTTTTCAATGCATCATCATCCTGATCAAAAGCAAACAACTTTCCGGTTGTCAAGTGTTTTAAAATTTCTCTTGAGTGCCCGCCACCACCAAATGTTACATCTACATAAATACCTTTCGGATCCATATTTAAACCATCAATACAATCTTTTAAAAGAACAGGGTTATGATACTGCATCCTATTTATTTTCAGTATCTGTTGTTGGAGTAATGCCTCCCATTACATCTTCAGCCAATTTTTCAAAGTGGGCAGTGCCATCTTTAATAAATTTCTCATATGCTTTTTTATCCCAAATCTCAATCCTATCGTTAGCAGCAGCCATTACTATATTTTTGCTCATGCCTGAAAATGCCATCATATCTTTTGAGATCAATAAACGTCCTGAACCATCTAATTCTACAGGCACTACGCCATAGTTGAACATCCGGATGAATTCCACATTTTTTTTCACAAACTTGTTGAGCTTGTTCACCTCTTTCACCATTTCATTCCATGTAGCCATTGGATATAATTCCAGCGACTTGCTGAAAATGCTGCGTTTCATTACAAATCCGCCTTTTAACTCTTTGGCAAGTTGTTTTTTGAACGCCACTGGAAGCATTACGCGTCCTTTCGCATCGGCACTGCATTCGTAAACTCCAAATAGGCTATTCATTTTGGTTTTATCCTTTGAGGT